>JBJKQP010000200.1:0-2788 GCA_046705105.1 Ignavibacteriaceae bacterium
TTGCAAAATACAGGTTTGCCGGAGAAAAAAATCTATTTAAGCTGCTGCTTAGTTTTATGATTGTACCGGCACAGGTTACTATGCTACCGTTGTTTTTAATGCTTAAATACATGGGATTAATAAATACCTATATGGCAATAATTATTCCGGGAATGGCAACCGTATTCGGTATTTTTCTTATAAGGCAGTACTTGCTTGCAATACCGGACAGCTTAATAGAAGCAGCTAAAATAGACGGTGCGGGCGATTTCAAGATTTATTTAACTCTTATTCTTCCGCTTGCCAAACCAATTCTAATTACTCTTGCCATTTTTACTTTTATGGCAACATGGAACGATTTTCTCTGGCCTTTAATAGCAATGACAAACGATTCGATGTATACCCTTCCAGTTGCACTGGCTAACTTGATGGGTGAACACAACCAGGATACCGAGTTAATGATGGCCGGATCAGTTGTTACAATTATACCGGTTATACTTGTTTTCCTTTCCCTTCAAAAATATTATATAAAAGGTATAATGCTGGGCGGAGTAAAAGGATGATTTTGTTAATAGTAAACAGTTAATGGTTAATAGATAATAGCTATTGGTTTATAGTAATAGTGCTTGCTCTTACTATTAACAAATAACCATTAACTAATAACTAATATTCCCGGCTACGGAAATTCGTGTCGTGTTGGGCACGAAGAAAATATAACTTGACAATAACGAATTAGTTTATTAGGTTGCATGCAAATGTAAACGTTTACATTTTGTGTGACATTTTGGTAGTATTTCTAGAAGAAGTAATTACCTAACTCATATAATTAACTATTTTATAATTAAAGAAACCTTTATCGAAAAACAATTATACAATTAAAATAATGAAAATTGATATTCATAAAGTAGCGCGAAAATCAGGGGTATCCATAGCAACTGTGTCTAGAGCGCTTAACGGAAGTACTCTTGTAAAACCGGCAACAAAAGAAAAAATATTAAAAATAGTTGAAGAGTTAAACTATATTCCAAATCCTATTGGAAGAAGTCTTTCAAAGAGATCTACCGAAACAATTGGTGTAGTACTGCCGGACCTTGTCGGTGAATTCTTTATGGATTTTATTCACAGCATTGATGAAGAAGCATACAAATGCAACTGGCATGTATTAATTTCCAGCTCGCATAGCCAAAGAAATATAATAGAAACTGTAATGGAGCTTATGGGTAGCGGCAGAGTTGACGGTGTTATTTTGATGGCTCCGCAAATTCAAAATGAAGTTTCCGAAATTCTGCAAAAAAGTAAAACTCCTGTTATACTTGTAAACACATGCGGTGATTTCCAAAAATTAGATCAAATAAAAGTTGATAACTTTAAAGGTGCCTACAATGTTGTCGAACATTTGATAAAAGTTCATAAGTACAAAAAAATTGGAATTATAAACGGGCCAAAAGGTAACTGTGATGCTGAAGAAAGGTTATCCGGCTATTTAAGTGCACTAAGAAAAAATAAAATTCCCAGAGATCCTTCTTTAATTATGAATGGAAATTTTGACGTTGAATCCGGAGTTTTAGGATTTTCTACACTAATGAATCAGCCGGTTAAACCGGAAGCAATTTTTACAACAAATGATATGATGGCAGTCGGCGCTTATGAGGTTGCCAAGGAACTCGGATATAAAATACCCCATGATATAGCCATAGCAGGCTTTGATGATATTTACTTAAGCCAATTCTTAAGTCCAAGATTAACTACTATTCATGTTCCCATATCTGATTTAGGCAGCAAAGCGGTTGAATATTTGTTGGACAAAATAAACAAAAAAAACGGAAACGGAAAAGTACATTTTGAGGTTTTACCTACTGAACTCGTTATCGGAGGTTCGTGCGGGTGTAAATATTGAATGTTCTTTTTTACATACATATAACTTACCTGCTAAACCTAACTATACGAAACATTTTGCGTAGTGTAGTATTCGGCAGGCAATTCAGCTAATGATATCTAACTTAACAATAACAACTCAAAAAGGAGTCGGAAATGAAGAAGATAATTACGATAATGTTATTTACGGCGATTGCAGTACTGTACCTTGTGCCCGGATCGTCATTCGCCCAAACGTCGTCTGACACCCTTTATGTGTCTGCGATGCCGCCGGGCAATATCAACAAAGTCATTTCAGGGGATACTACGTCAACAGGAGCTCGAAAGGATCCCCATAGGGTTTACGTACTGCAGCAAACCGGAAACGTAGACACGACATATTTCTTTACAGCTACGATTAACATGGGTGCTAATTTCAACGGTGTAACGCTCACTATAATCGGGAAGGATAACCCCGTTACCGGTATGCCTCCTGTGATTGAACCTTTTATCCTTTCGGACAACTCCACACCCGCTCGTTTTACCGAGAACCTCGAAGGGAACATTAACTTCGAGAATCTCTACTTCCTGGGCAAGCGGACCGACGGATTGATAACGGCTGGAGACGACAGACTCCTCGACGGGATTCCAGTGGGTTCGACGATACGTATCAATCACTGCGTGTTTGACGATTTTACAGCAGGACAAGGTGCCCTGCTCAGTTACGGCGGCTCGGGTAACTCCTTTTATATTACTAATTGTGAGTTCCGAAACATCCAGTCTCAAGCCGGTTTCCCCACTAATATTATATTTGCCGAAGCTGCCGATACTTTGCAATTTGTCAACAATACTTTCTTCGCCATCTCCTTTGGGATATGGGGTAATGATAATCTTAGATACTTTCAATTTAAGCACAACACAATGGTAGGATGTGCCTGGATGCCTCTTCGAATAT
>JBJKQP010000201.1:0-2585 GCA_046705105.1 Ignavibacteriaceae bacterium
TATCCGGTAAAAGAAGTGTTTGTAAAAGACATCTTCGGGGCAAACTCGGTTTCACCGGATATTACCAAACCTCTTGAAGGATTAATAAAACTATTCCTTGTATCATATCGTAGAGAAAGATTTATTGTGCTGTAATTTACTTTTGAAGAACTTAGAGGAGACTGCAACATTAGCAATTTACTTGTATCCGAATAATTGAAGTTTCTAATCGTCATATATTTTAATCCGAACTGCCCGACAAAATTTTTAGAAAAACCCCGGCTTAAATTCAGATCAATTTCCAGCGGCTCCTTTGTATATTCTTCCATATCATCATACTTTGATTTATTTCCGATACCGAAGAAACTATTTCTAATATATTTATCGTAGTCAACAATAAAATCCACAGCTACCGGATATACTTTGCCTTGCCGCAGTTCAAAATCAGGAATTGAAAAGACAAACCTATACCATCTTTCTCCCTTTGTGCTGTTAAATAAAGTTACATCAAATGATTCGTTATCCTTCAACAAATTTAGGAAGAATGCCTTGGCACCATATCCAAAGCCCGTATCCGTATCATAAGAAATTATGGGCAGAGGCTCTATTGTATGACCTTCCTGTTGAACTACTTCGTCGAATTCGCGGGGAACATCTTTTAAAATATTGCTTGTGTTTATTTGTGTAACTACGCCGAAATGATCGGAAGCATGAATTCCGTTTAAAGAAGAATCAAATACTATCTTATAATTTTCAATATCAATAGGACTAAAATGATGATCTATAAAAATATAATCGATTCTTCTCGGAACCGAATCATAAATCGAATTAATTAAGTCATACCCTTTTAACTGGTTTCCGCATTCATCAATAAATTTTGTAGAGAACTTAATATTTTCATTCTTTACCTGATTCCACGTGTATGTATTCGAAGAAATATTCTTAATAAAAGTATCCATTAGTTTATTTCCTCGAATAAAAGATTTTAAATCTTTGGCAGAAGGAGCAGAGTTAAAATCTCCGCCAATTACAAACGGATACTCCGGCGGCATGTTTTCAAGTTTTTTTGTTAACTCTTCATACTCAATTCTCTTAACTTGAATTTTATCATTCCATGCCGCCAACGCCTCTTTGTATTCGGTGCTGTCGATAGAATTATTTTTACAGAATCTTTTATATTTAATTTTAATTAAAGAATCTTCCGGCACATTTGCACAAAGATGGACATTTATTAAATAAAATGCCGAGCCTTCTATTTTTATTTTTCCTACAAGTGCAAAATCGGATTCATTAAAATGAATTGTAACCGGATCGCCGTAAATTCCTAATGAACCGGAAAGCTTCCAGGTATCATAATAATCCAACATCAAAGCCGGCTTTGCAAGGATAGCAATTCCCTCCCTTAAGTTTGCAGGCATTCCAAGTGGGCCGAACTTAATTCCCGCATTGCAAACTTGATGAATCTCATCAAAAGAAAGCGAATCTGCTAACTTTTTTGAGAACTCACCTACCGGGTTTGCTTCCTGCAAAAAAATTATATCGGGAGATAATTCTTTTAATTGTGAAAGAAGGATCAGAAATCGTTCGTTTCTTCTTGCAGGTGATTCGAACTCACCCATCTTAAACGAACCTTTATAATCGAGACCGGACCAAACATTTATGGTTACTATATTAAGTCTGGAATTCTGCGCAAAGACGGAAAACGAAATTACTATCATTAAAAGAAGCATTTTCATTTTAAACTTGCCACTTTTTTAACTCACCTTAAACATTATCCTTTCAATTCAAGTAACCTTGAAGGTTTTGAAAAGCAACCTTCAAGGTTTTGCATAAGGTAAGTTATTAATATGTAACATTTAAACTACTTCATTAATTGTCCGGTTATTATTCCGCCAGGAATCAGATTATAATTGAAAATCCTAGAAATAACCCTATGTTGGAAACCTTATTATCGACATGGTAAAATGTAAAATTATCTGCCCATTTATGTTCCCTGTAATTTATTTCTGCATGTAGAATTACAGCGGAAGTGGCGAGAAATTTAAATCCGGCTCCAAGATTTAATACTTTTATATCAAACTTATCCGAGGACATAAAAACAGCATTATTCAAATAAGGAACCGCTATCGAGTTAGACAAGCCGTATCCTCCGTGAACAAATAACGCAACCCTTGTACCCGGGAATAGATGAGTTAAGCCTAAATTAAATAGGATATATTGAGAAGGTTTTGATTTTTCAACCGCAGCAACACCAAATTCGGCTTCAACTGAAACACCGTTAAAAATATAATACCCGGGTGAGAAACCAATATACATAGTGCTTCTGGTATCCGAACTCGTGCTTGAATTATAATAAGGAGAACTTGAAGAATTTTCATCCGTCATTGATGAAAATGAACCTGAAAAAGAAAATTCAAAATTTCCTTGTTTAAATTGTGCCTTGGTTACTGAAATAGAAGTAAAAACAAAAATGGTGATTAGTAAAAGAAACATTTTCATAATTATTCTCCGTTTAATGATGCAAATAATTGATTAGTATTTTTATATTTTCAAAAAGCTTTAATCACATAAATATATGACCATTATGCTTAAGCAGGGTTTACGCT
>JBJKQP010000202.1:0-10545 GCA_046705105.1 Ignavibacteriaceae bacterium
TTGAAAATTTATTACATTGTTCACAGCTTTAATTAAGTTGTTAAAGCAATTTGGGTATAGGGCGAAACTAAAAGGAAAGGGAAATTAAACATAATGAAGCCCAAAATAAATTTTACTTTTCTTACAACAGCAGTACTTATTACATTAAATTCATGCACGCATAAACCTGCAGGGTCAAATCAATTGCAGCCCGGCAGCAGGAACTATAAATGGACTGCCGGTACTATAAAAGTGCCTTTCTTACATTATATAGAATACTGGAGAATATCAGTATGAATTGTTTTTACCATCTCTCTTATTGTTCATTCTATAATTAACTTATTATTCACAATTAAAAGAGGTGCGTTATGTTTTATCAACCAAGATTGAAGGTTTCTTTTATCGCATTGTTTTGTTTATTCTTTGTAATCAACACTTGTCTCTACAGCCAGAAGAAAGAAATACTAAAACCATCAGGAGTGGCTATAATGGTGTATCATTCAAAAGGCGGCGGTACCGCAAATTTGGATAAAACAGTAAAAGAAGACTTTATAAGAGCACTTAAAGAAAAAGGTCAATCATTCAATAATAATGATTTTAGTTTGGAATTGTTATTAAATGTAAAAAAGATAAAAGGAACAAATAAAATTGCAATATCTGTAGTTCAAACCTTGCCATTTCCGAAAGCCGTAGTAGATTTAGGTGCAAAGAATGAAATATTTTATGCCGTATTTGATAGTGCTAAAAGAGCAAATTTACCTGCAAAAGGGAAATTTGTTAGGGAAGATATAAGTAAAGGTTATATGCAGCAGTTTAGGACAATACAGGATGATAATTTAGAAATAATAGATATAGATGAATTAAATAATTTTGCAGAAAAAACAATCGCAAGAATATTTGTAAACAGAAAAGATAAATAAGTAAGTCACCTTACGCAGAACTCGCTCTTGGAATATTGGAGTGATGAAATAATGGAGTAAATTCTAAGATTTCAATACTCCAAAATTCCATTATTACAAAGGTTGCTTAAAATGAGTAAGTAAGATAGCATAACCGGCAGGTGCTAACCTGACCGCCTTATTACATTCGGCAATTTTCCGATTTTAAGATTGTCGCTCCGTTTCAGCATTCAGACTAGCGCAGTCATGCTAAGCGGTATTGTTGTTTCCGGCTTCACTTTCAGCTTCGCTGGGACAAGTTAGGCGCACGGGCTAGACTTTAATTGTTGGCCACTAAAATAAATATTTAGTATAAATTTAAAATTATGAGAATAATTATTTATTTAATTAGTTTAATGTTAATCTTTATTATTAGTAGTTGTTCTAATGACCGAACGATTATTTTGGATAGTAGATATCAGGTTACTAGAGCTACAGAATGGAGTCCACAATATATTCCTAATAAAAATGGAAGTGGCATTATTTTTAATTTTACAAGAAATAAAAATGTTCTTGACGATTCGTTAAATTCTTATTTTACGTTATATGCCTATCCACTAGATACTTTAAAAGTTGTAGAGAATTACCAACATATACAGCAGACATTACCAACTGGGGGATTTGCAAATGAAATCCATATAGATTATAAAATTAAAAATAAACCAATAGAATTTTCTAAAATTATTGATTCTAAAAATCATGTAAGGCAAGAGCTTCCTTCAAATACATATTATTTAAGAATTAATTGTAATTGGTTTAGTGTAACACCAAGATATATTAAAGGAATAAAAGTTAAAAAAGGTTATTGGTCAATCATAAACATCAATGTTTTCAAATATTTAATGAGAGTATATTAATAGCCTTTGCAAAAATTTTTGTTTTTTAATAAATCTATATCCAATAAGATATTTATAAGTGGCTAACCTCTTTAATAAGTAAAAAGTCAGGAAAATAATAGAATTCGCTAACAAATATTATTTGTAAAAAAATAGTTCTTCCTCTGTACTGTTTATTAAAACATTTGGAGTTGTCATGCTAAGCGGTATTGTTGTTTCCGGCTTCGCTTTCAGCTTCGCCGCGATAAACCGGGTGGACGGGATAGCCGTAAGGCCCCGGCCCATTGGAGTTTATATGTAAGTATATTTTATTTCGGGCACAATAAATTTTAATCTATAGCTCTTCAGAATGTATCACTTGGTGGTTAAATTAAATTGGTAGATAATGTCAATTATAAAATATTGAATAAGTTATTTTGTGTAAAATATTTATAATTATAAGGAAGCATAATTCATAAAATTAAGGAAGAAATAGTAAGAACAAATAAATTTTTAAAAAAGTACAATTCAAATAAAGTTGACAATAGGCATCCGTTATTATTAATTATGAATTGTAAAAAAAATGAAATCATAAATGAAATATTTTGATTGGAATGAAGAGTATGTTTAATTGTATAACATTAGTTAATAGCCGGAATCTTTTAAATGTTTTTTGAATCTAATGTTTTGGAAATTAATAACTTGTTAAAAATTAGTTAACAGGAGTAATATATGAAAAAGAATGTAGGAAATATAGATAAAGTTGTTAGGGTAATTATTGGTCTGGCAATAATTCTATGGGGAATATTTGATAAAAGCTGGTGGGGATTAATCGGACTCATTCCCTTGTTCACTGCTGTGTCCGGTGTTTGCCTTTTTTATTCCTTATTAGGTATTTCAACCAGAAAAGAACCTGCTTTAAAACAAAATTAATATCCTCACTTCTCCCTCTCCTTAATAAGGAGAGGGGGCAAGGGGGTGAGGTCAATTTTAGAAATTAAGCAACCTTCAAGGTTTGTATAACTACAGTAAAAAAAAGCCGCTTTTAAAGCGGCTTTTTATTATTGATGATTCCGTATTAGATTTAATTTCCCCGGACGTTCACTTTCCCATTTATGTGCTTATCTTTATCAATAATGTTCCCCTGGTCATCAACAACTCCTTGATGGCACACAACACATTCCGTAACAGGGATTCGTTGATATCCTATATGGCCTTTGGGAGGTAAATCATGACAAGTTCCGCAAGCTGCCTGACCGTCGTTTACTTTAGTCCAGGTAACCGTAACATTGTTACCAACCATTTCGCTGTCTGTAAATGCAAATTGGTCTTCGGCGGCGGCAGAATCTTTTTTGAAAACAAAATTTCCGTGACAATATGTATTTGAGCATGTTAAATTGGAACTGTTAAAAGTTGCATTGGAAGCTACGTTAGCAGTTGCCAAACCTTTTAACACTACTTTTGCAGGCTGCTGGGAATCCAGATGTCCCGGAGAAAAAACACTTTGCGGTACGTTATGGCAGTCACCGCATTCAACGTTATTAGTTAATGAATCTGCATATAAATGACTTGAATGAGCACCGACGCCGGGAGCTGTTGTAGCAGTATCTCCGTTTATATCTCTAGGGGGAGCAATTTCATTTATATTATTTGGATTGCCGTGGCAGGTATTGCATGCAAGAGGTCCGCCGGGTTCTTTATGGCATGCCGTACAAGCCTCTCCCGTTGTTCCGCCGCTAAAATTTGCCGCATGACAGGTTTCGCACTCTTTCAAATTCCAATTATTATCTTTTAAATATGTACCGTGAAAATTTGGAGACGAAGGTTTGCTAAATCCGGTCGGATGAACATTTATTTTAGGCTCAACCGGTATATTATCATTTAATTTACTGCAACTGCTAAATAAAATTACGGTAGCAAAAATCAGCAATATGTAGAATAAGTGATATTTCATTTTTGTTTCCATTTTTATCAATGTGGATTAGCTCCATGACAATAACCGCAAAAACCAACACCAGCCGGGGATGAAGGCGATTGACTTGTATGGCAATTATAGCATATTGAACTTTGACTGTTGTGCCAATCTCCGTAAACATCTTTCATATAATTCGGCGGATGAGTTCTGGGATTAGTACCCTGAATTCCATCCGGGTCCGTATGGCATTTTATACATACCGGGTCGCCGCCCTGAACATCATGGCAAGCAGCGCAGGATTCTATATCTCTGCGTGCAAGCAAAGCATGTTCACCGCCGCCCGAACCGTATCCTCCGGCTATTACAAAATTAGGTTTTAAGTGAGACATGGGAGCAATTCCGCCCAACGAATAATCTTCATTTTTTCCCTGATGGCATTTTGCACAGAAAGTATCCAGTTGATGGCATGACTGGCATTCAACGGTTTGAGCCATCGCATCAATACCATGAGTATATACATAATTTAAGCTGTGTACTCTTGTTAATTTTTGCTGTTTGGCTCCGTTAGTAGGCACTGCAGGTGAATAAGGTGTAAAGAAATCTTTAGCGGAATTATCTTCTGTAATAGTATTGGTAGAATTATGGCAATCCTGACAAGTGACATTAGAATTAGTAGTAGAACTATGGCAGGAAGAGCAATTTGCATCAATTTTTCTTGCGGCAAATTTATGATTTTGTAAAAACATCGCATCCCTATGAGACTGCGGAACTAGACCTGTAGTTGTAGTATGGCATGTTATACAGTTATTAGTCGCAACCGAAGTATTATTATGACATGAAGTACATGTTTCCATAGATGGAAAACCTTTTGGTGCATCTTCGGCATAGGTAGTATCAAAAATTCCTTTATGGCAATCGTCGCATTTAAGCTTTTGTTGTTTTAAATGAAAGCGATGATTAAATTTTAATGATGTTTTTAATTTAACCAGAGGTTTATAAACGCCTTCATAATGACATGTTTTGCAATTATTTTTATCGGTAACATCATGGCAGTTCTGGCAAATAGTATGATTCGGCATTACAATATCGGCTAGCGACGTACTGGAATCCACTGTACTGTGGCATGTTACGCAATCTCCAATGTCTGCATGTGTCTTATGAGAAAATTTTATTATATCTTTATTTCCCTTAGTTTGAGCAAAGGATTTTGTTGAAGTGAAACCCGTAATAATAAAAATTCCGACCATTACGGTTATTAGTGAGAAATAAATATGTTTAATTTTCATTTTGTATCAACTAGAAATTAGTATTAAACCAGTAATTGAGAGTTAAGAAAAATCTATAATCGTTTCTGTAGATTTTATTGTCCATATATTGTCCCTGCAGATCTATGGAAAACAAACTTAACGGGCGGACGTTTACACCTACCAAAAGTGCAGCTAAATCATTAGCACTTGAAGATTCCGACAATTTATATTTTGTATATGTTAATCCGATTGAAGGTGTTAATAACCCTTTTAAGAATGAATGCGCAGTATAAAAGGATAAAGCATCAAGCTCACCTGCATAACCGAAAGTTTTTCTGTAAGTAAAACTACCGTAGTTGGAAGTTAGTCCGATAGTAACCCGCTGTGAATTTGCATCCTGGTAAATTACATTTCCGTATCTTCCGTTAATTGTAAAAATTTTATTCAGAATATAATTGGCTCCTACCTCAACATCCTGGGTGTTGCCGTAATCGAAAACGGAAAATATGGAATTGTACCGGATAAGCGGTGACCTGAAGTTATAATAAAAATCAAGATTAAGTTTTTTAGTTGCGTATACGTTCCCGTCTAATTCAAATTTGGATGTTCTGTTGAAATTTAGATCATAGTCGTATCTTGTATTTATTGATAGTGTATTCGGCAAATCGTAATCAACTGCGGCAGAAGCAAACTTGAACTCGTTTGAATTATTTTGAATCAAAACTTTAATCGGATTCAACTGGGCATCCAGTCTGGTTGCCCAGTAAGGATCCGCTCTAAAGTTCTTATTAATATAGCTTAGAGAAAATTGAAAGTTTTTAACCGCATCGGTAGCAAATTTACCGCCGAGAATATAATTATCATTCCAATGATCTATAAGCTTAAATTTTTCATACGGCGGTACATTACCTCCGTAATAAGCAGTCAACCGGTAATTGCCCTTATGCAAATTTAAGTTGAGGCCGTCGAATACACCGCCGGCCACACTGTTAAATATAGGCTGCCTGCCTAATTTTACTGTAGCAACTTTAAATATATCTCTTACCTCAAAATATAAATTATAGAATCCCAGTCTAGGATCGCTTACCAACGGATTTGCATAATCTGTTTGCAGGTTCATGTACGTTCTTAAAGAAAAGTTACCTTTATTAAAATTAAGATTAACCATTTGATAAGCGCGGGCATAATGTCCGGAAACATTAGTTGTATCAAATCTTTGGAATGTATAAACGGAAGAAGAAACTCTTCCGTTTAAATTTTGTGCTAGCCCGGAAACCGGGATAAATAATAGACCGAGTATAAGAAATATAAATTTTTTCATTTTAATTCTTCTGTTCTTCTATAAGAATAAAAACCGGTGTTGGAAAAAGAACTATTTCTTTGCCGGAATTGGATGTTTTATTTTAGCCCACATAGCATCTATATCCAGTTTTTCGCCTTTCTTCCAGGTTGGGCTTTCCGAATTATGGCATTTAACACAAAAAGTTTTTAAATCCGTATGAATTTGAAGACCTTTTGCCATTGCTTCTTTTTTATTCTTCATAACAGAAAGACTCTTGTAATCTGCTCCGCCGCCGTGGCAGGTTTCGCACTGTACACCGTCTTCAACTTTGAACTTGGGACCAAGCAATTTTGCACTTACATTATAACCGATTGCATGGCATTTTAAGCATTCCGGCGTTTTTACTGCGGGTGTACTATAACCTTTTTCTTTTGCAATCTTATTTGCTTCGGCAGTTTCCAGAGTTTTATATGCTTGTGCATGCTTACTGTTTTTCCAGATGCCTAGCTGATTGCCCTGCTTTGGGCTGTGATGGCACATGCCGCATATAAATGTTCCAACGTAACCATGCTGAGGTGCCTGCGTAGTATCGGCGTTAGCTGCCAATACAACCGAAGCAGAAAGAAAAAGAATCGAGATAATGAGATTTTTGATCATTAGACACTCCTCGTTTGTCTTTACATTGATTTGTTTATTTTTTGTTGAATAATATCAGAGAGTTCATTCGCGCCTATAACAGCGTTTATGAACTCTCCTCTAGGAATTATTTAAGTAATACCATTTTCTTAACCATATTGAAGTTCTTTGCTTCAATTCTGTAGAAATAGATTCCGGAAGCATACGAGTCTGCATTCCATTCAATTTTATATTCGCCTTTGGAATAATATTGATTGGTTAGTGTTGTTACCTGTCTCCCGATTGCATCATATATAACTATTTTAACGTTGCTTCCTTGCGGAACAGTAAACTTAATTGTTGTAACCGGGTTAAACGGATTAGGATAATTCTGGCTTAAGCTGTAAGTCTCCGGTATATTGTTGTATTGTTTTACCCCGGTTGTAGTATAACTATTAATTGCATCTCTTAAAAGTTTATCAATTAATCTTGCATTGTGAACACCATGACTTCCGTCCGATTGAACAGCAAGTAAATTATAATTTGCTTCTTTAAATAATTTTGTAGCCGAATCTGCAGACGTTGCTTTACTAAGTAAACCCTGCAGGATGTTCATCAAGCTGTCCGTAGTAGTTTGTATACCGCGGTAATCGAACATCTTGGCAGAATCCGAAATATCGACTGAGCTAGCATAATCCGAATGGCATACTTCGCAAGCTTGAACTCTAGGCTGAAATGTATGTCCGTAATTTGGACTGCCGTCCGGATTAGGACTCATGTTAACATGGCAGTTAATACATCTTTCCGTAGCAGCATAAGTATGAGCTGAGTTTATATATGTTTGACCCGGATAACGGTATCCAAAGTTTTTATCTCCGCTTAATGCTAGACCGGATTGTTCATGCGGTGCTGAATTAATATTAACGCTATCCATTTCAGCATAATGGCATTCATCGCATATTACTTTTGTGTATGAAATACCTTCTCTTAATTGTGCAGGGTATTCTGCATTATGAGGATTATGGCATGCAACGCATGTTATCGGCTGCATTTCACTGCCCGTAACTAAAATAGTATCTTTATAAGCTGATGGATTATTCATATAATCTACAAAGTTCTGAGCAACATGGCACCTTGCACACGCTTTATTATTTGCAGCAAATGCAGCTGGTCCGGTAGTCGTCATAGCATGCGGCGATTTAGACCACTCTTCGTAGAAGGGATTATGTGAACCTGAGTGGCATTTACCGCAAAGCTGTGCAGAATAACTTGGTTTATTCGGCGAATTAGTTACAGACGGCCAGTGGTTAACATTTAAAAATCCGGTTTTATCTCCAAGCGGGCCGTGGCAGTCTTCGCATTGAACATTAGCTTTTTTATAAAAATTAACTGAATCCGTAATAACATAGCCATGTGGAGCGGAAGTATCTGCTTTAACATATTCGTCTGCGCCGTAATTTGCTATTGAAGTATCCCAGCCGGTTGTATGGCATTGTAAACAGCTATAACTAAGGATATTTTTTAAAGAATCGTAAGCTTGTGCGTGTTTTGTTAATTTCCAGCTATTGTATATGGGCTCTCCGATATTTCCAAGTTGATGACATGAAGAGCATGATGTACCCTGAGGTTGGGTTCCATTACCTACACCCAAATAATAGTCTTGGCTGAAGGCCATAGATGATGCCAGAATTATTGTTAAAAAAGTAATTAGTAATTTAATTTTCATCTTAACCCCGAACAATTTGTGTTTACTTAAACTAAGTAATTAAATTTTACATCCCCTGGATTAGCAAAAAGCAAACCAAAGTATTGTAAGGAAATTCAGCAATATTTAATTACCTACTTTTCATAGGTGAGAAAATGCACATTACCTTCTCGTTTTAGAGAAATTATGATGATTTTGTATAATTTATAGGCTTTTAATTGATTTTGCTTATGGGAAAAAATTGAAAATAAGGAAAAATCTAAAAAACCGGATAGAACATTATTTCAATAAAATCATTTTTTTAACTGAGAAGAAATTTTTACCTGTATTTCCAGTAGCTTTAATTGAATAAAAATATACTCCGGAAGATAAATTGGATGCATCCCACCTTATCTCATAACTTCCGGAGTTTTTTTCTCCATTGACTAAAGTTGTTACTCTCTGACCTATTGTATTAAATATGTCTATTCTAACGTGGCTTTCTTCCGGAATTGTATATTCTATTAGTGTTGATGGGTTAAATGGGTTTGGATAATTTTGGCATAATTTATAAATCTTAACTGTATTATTAATATCAGACACTTTAGTTACAACTGAATGTCCAAATGTAAAATTACCGGTCATTGTGGTAGTAAAAACTAATTCATTTTTAGTAGAATCATAACTTGTAGCAAAAGATTTAAAACTACTATCTTCGCTTGATCTTCCATATATTATTATCTCTTTCGGATTTGTAACTTCAGGAAAATATTTTAGGTTTACATGAACTTCTCCTGTGTATGAGCTAACTCCTGATAACTGTATATCAAAATAGCTTGGCAATATTATTGGTGCTGTACTTGTAAATGTGGGATTTAACGGTGCATATTCATAACTAGATACATTTGCCGTTGCATATAATGAAGAAGAAATTTGATCAAATTTTATTGATATCCCTGTAGTATCCGGATTATTAAAGTTATAAGTATTTCCCTGTAACAATTCTGTTATACTTGCAGTTGTTTTATGCTTACTTAAAAAGGGAAATTTATACACTCTATAAGAACTTTGCCCTTTTGGCAGATACATTTCAAGTGCTATGGATTTGTCAGGGTGAATTTCAGTGAATGCCGGAACTTTGTCGGAAAATAAAGTAGCTTCTCCCCAACCTATAAGTGTATTTCCGTTTGATAGTCTTTGAACGGAACCCATGGCAGCAGCGTAAATATCAGGGTTATGTCTATACTCCCACACCATAGTTGCGGTTTTATTTTTTTCATCTAATTTATATTCTACAGCACGCGAATATGGAGGTGAATGCTGATTACCGTTATCGAAGAGCGTAATATCACCATTTGGTAGAATCCGTAAATCATGCTGATAGGAAAAATATGTTGGTGCATTTTCGGCATGTTCATTAATAAAAGTAAACTGATTTTGTTTACCTCCTAAGAACCAATCTATATTTCCGGTTTGGCGATTAATTTTAATTATACTTGAAAGATATCTCATTGAGAAAAATATATTACCAGCCGAATCTACATCTAGTGCATTACCATGAACCAAATCAACAGTTTTTTGAGTTAGATTATTATAGGAATCTATCATGGGAATATGATCCCAAGTTCTCCATTGAAAAACAACATTTTTGGATGCGTCTAATTCTTGAATAACTGCACCCAATACTATAGCATTTGAATATCCTCCATAAGGTCTCATGTCATATGGTTCAGGATCAGTAGCAAAAAGAAGAGCGTGGCCGTTTGGTAAAAGTAAAAAATCGTGCGGATCGGCAGTATATCCGTTACCACATTGAAATGTATCAATCGGGGTTAAATTAGTATCGGTTACAATCCATCTAGTAGTGAAATGAATATTATTTATTAAAGATATTAAATCCGCATAAGATAGTTCACCGTTGGGCTGAACTTTAAAGTCAAAAGAAGGTAAACTTACTCTTTTATATTTTAACACACTGTCTTTGTTATTTATAATCATTAAAAAATTACTGCTTGAGTCACTTACTACGTAATTAGCACTGTTATTAGCAAGAAATATTTTCCCTTGAGA
>JBJKQP010000203.1:0-4507 GCA_046705105.1 Ignavibacteriaceae bacterium
TTACATATTTATAAGTTATGAAGTTATTGAGTGCTTTTCTTCTTTTTCGTTCGATCGCCAGAAGTGAGCAAATAATTTTTGAAATTACAAGTATAAATCCAAAGATGGAAGAACAGGATAAAGTAAAATTTTTTCTCAATGTTAAGTTACCTGTTTTTCCATCTTTTTTTATCAGCCGCTATTTTTTATTATCTAGCTCTTGTATTTTACCCTCCGCATCTTTTTGAATCGGAACCATATAATAAGGCATTCCATTAAACCAAAATTGTTTCCAATTCTTAGGTACTTTACCGTGCGGGACATGTAAATAAGGACCCGGCATTTTAAAAGCATATCTTTGTTCTTCCAAACTTTGCACCTTCTTTTCCAATTTTGCTACTCTAGTTGAAAGAGAATCAACTTTTTTTTCCAAAATCTTATATTTTTCATTATTATTTTGACTGTTGCCGGTAATAGTGAAAGAAGTTACTAGAAAAATTAAACCTGCGGAAGCAAGAATTAGAAAAACAGTAAAAAACGATTTTTTCATAAAATCCCTTCCTTTTAATTTTTTATATTAAAGTAAAATATAAATTTAATTCTTAGACTTGAATACCATTCAAATTGTTCCAATCTAATAATATATTGTCAATCATAAAAAATTCACTCCGAAATAAGCAATAACTAAAAATAATTATTGCTCTACCTTATATGGATTAGAAAATGATAATATCCAAAGTTTACAGGCGAGCTCCATTGCTATGTTTAGTTGTTTTCTTTTCGGTTCCGGCCTGTTCATGTTATGAAATTACATGGGCGGGAAAAATAGATTATTAAAGGTTTGATCCTTTTAACCGGAAACCCTATAATACGGTTGTGCGATTTTAAATTACTCCTCTAGTTATTCTTACCGAAATAATCGTTGTTCGTCTTCAAAGATTAATAATAAAAAGGGACCGGTAAAAATGAAAATATCAAGATTTTATTTGCTGTTCTTAATCATAATTTCTTCATGCATTGCCTGCGGCAGAAATGATGATAAGGTGTATTATGCAATTGAAATTAACGGCGTACTCTGCGGTTATACGGAAACGTCCGAAACAAATATTCAAAAAGACGGGATTGAATATTTACACCAGAACCTGGATATGTTTATAATGCTTTCTCTTTTCGGGAGTGAATTCAACACCAGGATGAAATTTACTTCTCTAATAGACCCTGTTACTAAAAGATGCAATTTGTTAAACGGAGAAATAAATCAAGGAACAATTAACAGAAAGTTTGAAGTAAAAATTGAAAACGACAACGCTGTAATTAGTTCCGCATTAACAGGAGAGCCGAGGACAATTAAGCTAACGCCCGGAGTGCTTTTCGGCTCGGAAGAAGTTTATTCCAGGATAAAAAAAGAATTTATTGAAAATAAAACTTCGGAAATTAGCTTCGATATTCTCGAGGCAATTGAATCCGAAATTCAAAATTCAACTTTTAAAAAACTCGGTGAAGAGAATATTGAACTGGCGGGTAAATCTTATAAAACAATTATTATTGAGCAGCAGAATAATAAGACCGGAGTTAAAATTAAATACTGGATAGCACCCGAACTTGATTATTATGCAATGTTCCGGGTTCAAAACCGAAAAGTATACCTGGCAGACCACACGGTCGTAGATAAAATTAAAGTTGCCGGCATGGATAACTCAATTTTATCCAGGACAAATGTTTCTATTTCCGATGTACAGGCAATTTCTTATATGAAGCTGAAAGTAAAAATACAACCGACCGGATTTGTTATAAAACCGGAAGACTTAAATATTCCCGGGCAAAAGTTTTCGGGAACTGTTAAAGACAACCTTATTGAAGGAATATTAGAGATTCAACACAAAAAATATAAGGGGGAAAATGCACCTCACTTTCCACCGGATTACGGTAAGGTAGAAACACTGCAAAAATATTTAAATCCTTCTGCTCGAATTGAATCGAATAATCCGAAAATAATAAATGAAGCATTGGGAATTACCATTGGTGCTGAAGATAGTTGGGATGCGGCAAAACTTCTCAGTAAATGGGTAGCAGAGAATATTCATTATGCAATTCCGGGAGGCGGAACTGCACTTGGAGCTTATAAAATGAGGGCCGGAGAATGCGGAGCGCATTCAATGCTGCTGGCTGCATTCTGCCGGGCAGTTGGAATCCCGGCAAGAGTTGTTTTCGGCGGTATGTATGTTCCTAACAAAGGCGGAGCTTTCGGTCAGCATGCATGGAACGAAATTTATATGGGTGATGCGGGATGGATACCCGTAGATGCAACAGCATTTGAAACCGACTTTGTAGATGCCGGGCATATACGTATTTCCGAGCATCTATCTGCTTCTTCATCTTTTAATGCAAAGAATATTGAAGTACTGGATTATAAATTAGGCGACAAAAGCGCTTCCGAACAGGCAGAAGTAAATGAAATGTTTACTCCTTTTTTAGGAAAGTATACTAATCCCGAAAGCGGTAAAACATTTGAAGTATTAGTGAAAGAAGGAAACCTGGCTGTTGATATCCCGGGGCAAATGGTGCTTCCGTTCCATGAACAGGACGAAAAAGGAAGATGGTACTGCAAGTTATCTAACCGGCTTTATATTGAATTTAGTAAAGATGATAATAATAATATTAAACTAATGAAATTTCATGAAATAATTTCAATGATGAGACAACCGGATTCAATAACAGTAAATGAAGATGTGCCTGAAAAATTCAGACCTTATTTAGGTAAGTATCTTTTTGCTGCTATTAATGCAATATTCAAAGTTGAGTTTGCGGAAAACACACTAAGTATTTATGATCCGACAAAGAAACAATCAATAAAACTCCAGCCGCCTGATGACGACGGCAACTGGCTTGATGAATTCAATAAAAACACCGTACGTTTTGAAACCGGAGGAGACGGAAAAGTAACCGCACTATATGTTGATGCTGCTACTAAATTTAACAGGCAGTAAATATAAAGGAGTTACGAAATGAAAATAACAACGAGTATTCTTTGTATTTCTCTTTTTATTTTCAAAGCAACCTGTTTTGCTCAGGAAAGCCATCCGGTAAAGCAACTTACATTTGACAGGACTCAGGACGGGTTTCCTACCTGGTCGCCGGACGGAAAATATATAGTTTACTCTTGTATATCCCTGGAAGATCCGCCCTTAAAAACAGGTCTGTGGAAGATTTCATTAGAAGATAATAAATCCGAACAAATTCTTAATGAAATTGCCGAACATCCCAAATGGTCCCCTGACGGGCGTTTTATTGTATTCGATGCCGATTCCGGCAAAGATATGAAAATAATACCAGCCGAAGGAGGAAATCCGATTAATTTTCTTCCCGACTCAATTGAAATATATAACGGCGGCATGCCCATCTGGTCACCGGACGGAGAACAAATTGCATTTCTGGAACGAAGTGCATTTTCAATATGCATTTACAATATGGAGACACATAATATAAAAAGAGTATTTCAAGAAGATGGTATGTTTCCATTTCCGGGAAGTTGGTCGCCGGATGGTGAAAGCATCTTCATTGTATTGATGGACAGACATACTAGAAAATCAACCATATGGAAAATTTATACGGGCAGCCAAAAGAAGGAACAAATAACAGGACACCATGAAGGCATTTATCGTTATCTAGCTCTTTCACCGGACGGAGATTTATTGATTTATGCAGCGATTGAAGAAAAACATTTAGGCCTTTGGGTTATGCCCGCTGAGGGAGGCAAATCTCTCCCGCTTGCCGTTACACATCCCGGTCATAATGAAAGCCCTGCCTGGTCGCCTGATGGAAAGAGATTAGTATTTACAAGTACACGGACCGGCAATTTTGATATATGGCAGATGGATATAGACGTTAAACAATTAAAACACCATTTGCAGAAACTCAATGAAAATTAAGTTAAAAAATCAGAGAGTAATAAAATGAAATATAAAGTTCACCGGTTTGATATTAAAATGACAAAGGAGCAAAGCAAACTGGAACAGTTTTTAAACAGTTTAACCGGAGAAGTAGTGGCAATAATTCCAAACGTTGCTTTTAAAGCCTTCTGGGTTCATAAGATAAATTTCTTACTGATTGTGGAAAAGATAAGCTAAAAAATTTTATTGCGAGAATTTTATTGTTTCTTATTTAACCCTTATAACCAAGACGGTCATATCATCATCCGGTTTATTTTTTCTAATAAATTTCTGTACTTCTTTTATTATTGAATCTTTAATTTCAACAGCGGATAAGTGATCTGCTGTTATTAACATAATATGATTTATTAATCTTTTGGCTCCGAATAATTCCCGGTTGGCATTCTGTGCTTCGTCTACTCCGTCCGTCGTTAAGAAAATCATATCATTTTTTTTCAATTTATAATCAGTTAGTTCATAATGAATATCGCTTTTAACTCCAAGCGGCAGTCTTGGTCCGTCCGGTTGCAGAGATATAACATTTCCCGCTGAAAATAAAATAGGTCTGGATAACCCGGCATTTGCTATGGATAAAATCA
>JBJKQP010000204.1:0-3188 GCA_046705105.1 Ignavibacteriaceae bacterium
GGTTACTTGTGTATTACACATTGTTAACCTCGAAGGTACTGAAAGTTTTTATTCCGCTTAGTGGCTTGGCGGCAAAATATAGCCGCAAATGCACGAAGGCACAAAGAATTCACAAAAGAATAAGAGGGAGAAAAATTTTTTATCAATTCTTGTTTATTTTGCATCCTACCTCGAATTTTCTATCCAAAATACTTTAGATTTTTATTTTAGTATTAAGAAAATATTATTAGATTTGAACGATAAATTCAAAAAAATAAAGGGTAACTATTCCCGTATATAAGTAGGCAGCTAAATGTTTAAAAAACTTTTACCAAAAGAGGAAAAATATTTTGAAGATTTCAAAGATATGATTACACATATCAATGAAATGGCCCACCATGTTCAAAATCTTTTTTCAACAGATAAAATTGATAAAGACATTCTATTAAAAATAAAACCGCTTGAAATCAGATGCGATGAAATTACTTATAAAATAGTTAAGAGATTAAATAAAACATTTATAACTCCATTCGATAGGGAAGATATTTTTACCTTAATTAAAAGGCTGGATGACATAAGCGATATGCTTTTAGCTGCTTCTATTAGGGTTGATATTCTCAATATATCGGAAAAGATAAAATATACCGATAAACTATCTTCAATTGTACTGGAACAAATAAGGGAACTGGGAAAAGCTATAAATGATTTAAAAACGAAACACATCAACGAATGTAAGGCAGTTAAGGACCTGGAAAGTGAAGCAGATAAAGTTTACCACCAAGCAATTAAAGAGCTTTTTAGCGATAACAAAGATGCCGTTACTTTAATAAAGGAAAAGGAAATTCTGGAATTACTGGAAAAGGCTTCCGATAAATGCCAGGCTGCTGCCAATGTAATCCTTGCAATATTTATAAAAAATGCTTAACACGGAATGCACTTCGCAATATTCATTATAGTTCTGGCGCTTGTGTTCGATTTCTATAACGGAATGAACGATGCGGCTAATTCAATAGCTACAATTGTTTCAACAAGGGTACTTACACCCATGCAAGCTGTTTTTTGGGCAGCGGGATTTAACTTCCTGGCAGCATTTATTTTCGGAGTAAGCGTAGCTACAACTATCGGTAAAGGCATAGTTGACGTATCCATCGTAACCAACCTTGTAATTTTTTCGGGACTGGTAGGGGCAATAATTTTATCCGCAACGGCAACTCATTTCGGCCTGCCGATAAGCGTATCTCATGCAATCATAGGCGGATACGGAGGTGCAGGAATAATAAAAGCCGGAATAGGTGCTTTGGTACTTTCAGGTTTTACCAAAGTTATTATTTTTATATTTCTAGCTCCAATAATGGGATTTGTAATTTCACTCTTCTTTTCAATTGTTACCATGTGGATTGTTAGAAATAGATCCCCCAGAAATGTTGATAAACATTTCAGAAGGTATCAATTAATTTCATCTGCATTGTTTAGCTTAAGCCACGGCTCAAACGATGCACAAAAAACAATAGGAATAATAGCGGTAGTTTTATTTACTAATAAATTACTCGGCAGTACTTTTTACGTCCCTTACTGGGTAATTCTTTTAAGCTACAGTACTATTGCACTCGGTACAATGATAGGCGGCTGGAAGGTTATTAGAACTCTGGGAATGCGGGTTACCAAGCTTACACCATTCGGAGGATTTAGTGCGGAAACATCTGCGGGTATAACGATTATCATTGCAAGTCTACTGGGCATTCCGGTAAGTACAACACATACTATAACCGGTTCTATTATAGGAGTAGGCTCAATTAAAAGTTTTTCCGCAGTAAGATGGGGCGTTGCAAGAAATATACTATGGGCGTGGGTGCTTACAATTCCTCTTTCCGCAATTTTTGCCATGATAACGTATTTTATATCTACTCAAGTTCTGCTTCTGTTTAAATAAAATTGTACTTTTTTTGTTTCAATTTAATTGTAACTTACAATCCGTGTTATTGAAATTTAAGCAAAGGCTTACAAAAAGGATTGAAAATCAAATGACTGAAACAAAATATTTTACGCAGGCAGAAGCAAACCTTACTTTACCTCTTGTAAAAAAAATTGTTAAAGATATTCTGGATACAACAAAAGAAATTCGCCTTAAAGCAGATGATGTTAACGGCGTAATCGAAAATGATCCGGAAATTCAAAAATTAGCTTCCGATGTTAACGGTTTTATTAGGGAATTAGAAGAAATCGGCTGCTTCTATAAAGACTGGAACTTTACTATCGGCCTGGTTGACTTCCCTGCAGTTATAGAAGGTGAGGAAGTGTACCTTTGCTGGCGAAGCGACGAAGATGAGATAAAATATTATCATAGTATTCAAGAGGGATATGCAGGGAGGAAGCTGGTGCCTTAGTAAGTTTGTGGTATATGGATTAAGTGGTTTCCTATTTATCTAAAGGAGGATCAAATCTTAAGCGAGATGTCTGAATATAATACTGCAAACAGAAAATTGAGAACTTTTCTATAGAATAACCGTTGTTAAATTATAATGAAAACTAAGATTTTACAACTTTGGAGGCATGGATGAAATGCCGCGAAGTAAAATTATTATATAACAAGATCTTACCTCTTATAACGGCCGAAGAAAAATATAGCCTTGAATTTCAGGTAAGAAAGGCATCGGTAAGTATTACGGCAAATATTACAGAAGGTTATGGTAAATATCATTACCAAGAAGGTACACAATTTTATAGAATTTTAAGAGGTTCTTTATTTGAGCTAAAAGATCGTTTAACAAGTTGTTATGACTTCCATTTTATCAATTCAGAATTATTTAATGAAGGGAAAAACCTAATTGAATCTGCAAAGATAATATTGAACGGATATATAAAAATAATTCACCCAGTCTATATGCATATTTCGTATTGTTGTGGTAATATTTTCAGGTGTAAGGAAACTGCAACTATATTTCCATTTAAAAAATTATTCGGACTTATTAATTTTAACAATTTGATTTTTATATTTTAGTATTGCCGTTAAAAAATAATTCATAGGCTCTCCAATTATTCAAATTATTTTTTTATTCACTGTATTTTCATTTTGATAAATTAAAATTTCCGCATTAATACTTGGAAATAAATGTTGGAGTTATTTTATTTAGAAGTTCAGTGTTATATTACAATATGAAATGGTGCATTTTCATTATAATTTTACTAACTTAATATGAATAAAATTTTAT
>JBJKQP010000205.1:0-4908 GCA_046705105.1 Ignavibacteriaceae bacterium
GTCTCGTGTGATTTTTTCCTTGCTGTTTCTTCCCCGAATAAGTATTTTAAGCTGAAAAAACGGAGGCACAAAAATGTCTGAATATCGTTTTATGACTTTGGCCCGACACATAATTGAGGGCGAAAAAAAACATCCCGGAGCAACCGGAGAACTTTCAAAACTACTTTCCGATTTATCTCTTGCAGCAAAAGTTATTTCTCTTGAAGTCAATAAGGCCGGACTGGCAGATATCCTTGGATTTACTGGGGATAATAACGTTCACGGTGAAAAGGTTAAAAAGTTAGATATTTTTGCTCATGATATGCTTCTCAGAGCAATGGAACACGGCGGGCATCTCTGTGTAATGGCCTCCGAAGAAGAAGAGGACATTATTCATATTCCGTCTCCATATAAAGTAGGCAAGTATGTATTACTATTTGATCCGCTGGACGGTTCCTCAAATATAGATGTTAATATAAGCATCGGAACTATTTTTTCTATTTATAAAAGAATATCGACCGAAGGTAAACCCGGAACACTGGAAGACTGCCTGCAGAAAGGTATAAAGCAAGTGGCAGCCGGCTATGTTGTTTACGGTTCCAGCACAATGCTTGTTTATACTACCGGTGAAGGTGTTCACGGCTTTACACTTGATCCGTCTTTCGGCGAGTTTCTTCTTTCACATGAAAACATTCACATACCTAAAAAATCCAGAATTTACAGTATCAACGAGGGCAATTATCTTTACTGGCATCCCGGTTTAAAAAAGTATATTAAATATCTTCAGGAAGAAGATGAAAAAACCGGCAGGCCTTATTCATCCCGTTATATAGGCTCAATGGTTGCAGACTTTCATAGGAACCTTTTATACGGCGGCATTTTTATGTATCCCTCGGATTCCAGGCATGCAAAAGGTAAACTGCGGTTGATGTACGAATGCAACCCTATGTCTTTTATAGTTGAAGCAGCCGGAGGCAGAGCTTCCAACGGCAAACAAAGAATTATGGAAATTCAGCCGAAAAACCTGCATGAACGTACACCCATTTTTATCGGCAGCGAAGAAGATGTTTTAACCGTTGAAAAATTTATGGCTAAGGAAGAAATTAATAACGAAGTATATTTAAGCAATAAGTCATAAACTTCTTTACCTGCGGTTACTTAAATAAATCTTTGGCAGCTGATTTTATTATTAAAATTTCCATAGTTAAATGAATAAATTTAACATGGGAAATTGATGATTACTTAGCGGGTAATATTTTATTAATTTCTACTTCAATTTTTTTTGCTAGTTCTTCAATTGAAATCCCTTCCACCAGGACTTTTGCGGTTTTTACTATAGTTTCGGGGTTGTCACCTTCTCCCTTAACATATTTATAAAGCATAAATCCCAAACGATTCCTGTCGTTTATTATGGGAAGGTATTCGGTTAAGTCTTCAACTATTTTGTATACTTTTTTCTCTACTATATCTTCCGGCGATTTATGTACATCCGGAGGCGGTAATGTTGCCATATTTTCTCCTTAAAATTAATTGTAAAAATATATTAGATTGATTAAAACTTCAATAATAAATTGGAAGTACAAGAACTATTTGACTAAATTTACGAAGTTTTTTAATAATTTATAGAAATCAATTATTGGACTTAAGCGGTGTAAAAAAACTGGCTGTTATAAGGTTAAGCTCGTTAGGTGATGTACTCTTAACCACTCCTTTAATTAGATCGATTAAAAAATCTTATCCGCAAATAAAAATAGAATTTATTACTAAAGAGCAATACAAAGATCTTTTATTGTATAATCCGTATTTATCAAAGATATATCTTTATAAAACTGATGATTATAATTATAAGTTATTGCTCTTAAATGAATTAAAAGAACAAAATTTTGATCTGGTAATAGACCTTCAAAAAAATTTAAGGTCCAGGGAAATTGTAGGTTCGTTAAAAGTTCAGACTGCAGTCTTTAATAAAAGATCATTCGAGAAATTCCTGCTTGTTAAATTTAAAATAAACAAGTTAAAGAATGCTCCGCAGATACCGGAAAGATATGCGGAAGCTCTTGATGATTTTAATCTGGATAACGAAGGTCTTGATTTATTTTTACCCGGAGAAATTTCTTCGTCATTATCCGGTCCGGGCGATTATATAGGCATTGCCCCCGGCTCAAGGCACTTTACAAAAATGTGGCCGGCAGAATATTTTATTGAGCTTGGGAAAAACTTAATTAAAGATGGCTACAAAGTTGTTTTTTTCGGCGGTACGGATGATATGGAAATTTGTAAGGAAATTTCGGATGCCGTTGACGGTTCTGTAAATTTGTGTAACGCAGACAAACTGTTTAATACCGCTGCAGATATGAAAAAATGTTCCGTACTTGTTTGTAATGATTCGGGACTTATGCATGTTGGCTGTGCATTAAAGGTGCCTGTAATTGCTATTTTCGGATCAACAGTAAAGGAGTTCGGATTTACTCCTTACAAGAATAAAAATCTGGTAATTGAAAACAATTCACTATCGTGCAGGCCGTGCAGTCACATAGGAAGAAGCAACTGCCCGAAGAAGCACTTCAAATGTATGACGGAAATAAAACCGGCGGCAGTTTTTGATAAATTAAAAATCTTATTAAACTCCTAAATGAAGATTATCTGGTTTATTTTTTATAATTTAACTGTGGTTCCTGCGTTATATATATTAATACATACAGCAGGATTTTTTAATAAAAAAGTAAGAAGAGGAATAAAAGGCAGAAAAAGAATTTTTGAGGAGCTTATTTTAAATGCTGCCGCACTAGACAAGACTAAAAAGCTTGTGTGGTTTCATTCTTCTTCTTTGGGGGAATTTGAGCAGGCAAAGCCAATTATTAAAGAACTAAAACAGAATAAGAATATAAATATTCTGGTTACGTTCTTTTCTCCTTCCGGTTATGAAAATTCCCGTAAATATCCTTATGCGGATTTAATTTCATATATCCCGTTCGATACTTTTTCAAATGCTGAACGATTTATAATGATAGCACGTCCGGACCTGGCGGTAATGATGCGTTATGATATTTGGCCCAATCACATTTGGGCTTTGAAAAAGTTTAAAGTGCCTACATTTATTGTTGATGCCACAATGAAAGGCAATTCAAAAAGGAAGATGCCGGTTTCAAGAAGCTTTCATAAAATATTATATAAAGATATTTCCAGGATTCTTACTGTTTCCGATATAGATTCCGAGGGCTTTAAAACATTCGGCTGTTCAAATGAAAAAGTAATGGCCGTTGGAGATACACGGTTTGATCGTGTTTATCAAAGAAGCTTAACTGCAAAGGATCATAATTTAATAAAAGAAGAGATACTTAAGGGTAAAAAAATCTTTGTTGCGGGAAGTACCTGGGAAACCGATGAAGAAGTAATATTACCGGCTTTCAGAAAACTTACAAAATATGACAAAGATGCAATGCTTATAATTGCTCCCCACGAACCGACACTTTTACATCTGGAAAAACTTGAAAGCGAATTCTCCCTTACTCTTAAAACAATACGGTTTTCATTTTTAAATAATTATAAAGACGAACCCGTAATTATTGTTGATTCAATCGGTATATTGTTAACGTTATATACATATGCGCATGTCGCATATGTTGGCGGAAGTTTTAAGCAGGGAATTCATAACGTTCTGGAAGCAGCCGTTTACGGTATCCCGGTAATGTTCGGCCCTAAGATTGATAATTCTCAGGAAACCCGGCAACTGCTTGAGGAGGGCGGGGGAATATTAGTTAAAAATAAAAGTCAGGCATACAGGCAATTAAGAACACTTTTCGGCAATGAAGAAATCAGGAGTACGAAGGGTAAGATTTCTTATGAATATGTCCAGAAAAATTTAGGCGCAACTAAAAAAATATTAAAAGAAATTCATAATGTAATTTAAATTGCGCCAAGGTATTTGGTTTTTATAATATCAAGATGATGCTCGGTATGTCCGGCAATTATAAATAAAATTGCTCTTACTGTTACCGGGTGTTCACTTGCAATTCCGCGGTTTTTTAAAACTTCATTCTTTAAATTTTTAAATAGTAAAATATTAGATTCTCTTTGCAGTTTGAATTCATTAATTAAATCATGAAGCTGCCAATTGTTGAAGTTTGCATTTTTTACGTAATCGTTTTGTTCAAAACCGGGAAGAGATTTCTTTTCACCTCTGGAAATAGATAAAACTCTGTATGCAAATACCCTTTCCGAATCGGTAAGATGTCCCAGAACTTCTTTAATACTCCATTTGTCTTCTGCGTAAGAATAATTCTCTTTTTCTTCCGGTACTGAGCTAAATAAATAAATTAATCTTTTTAACTGATCGTGTAAAAATCTTATTACATCATCATCCGAAACTTTGTTTATGTAAGATTCATAGTACAGATTATATTCGTCTTTTTGTGGTCGTGTCATAATCACTCCTTTTTATAAAAAAGAATTTAATTTGTTACCCTACGGAAAACCTTGAAGATAAGGTGTATAATATGATGTTGCTGGAAAAATTATTTTATTCCATTTTAATCTATTAACATTTTACAAAACTTCGTGTCTTCGTGACTTAGTGGCAAAAAAATGGCCACTAAGACTCAAAGACACCAAGAACTTACAGAGAATATTTGGTCCGATAAAAATTTTTTTATTTTGCCTTATATTTTGCAACCTTCCTTAATGGTAGCTTATTAAACTTAAAGGTTTAAAACAGTGACTTAGAAGGATAATATGTAAGGTGCTTTCTACTTCCAAATCTTAACAAAAAAAGTACCTGTAGAAGTTGCAACTCCGCGGAACATTCCTTCGGTAGTAAATGGTGTTGCATAATTTCCGTTTTTGTCAACAGAAATCAAACCTCCGTCTCCCGGATCGAGCATTTTATAGATTACTTCGTCTGCAGCTTTTTTAAGAGACAAACCTTTGTAT
>JBJKQP010000206.1:0-6226 GCA_046705105.1 Ignavibacteriaceae bacterium
TGCCTTTATTTGAGCAAGGACATGAAGCAAATATGACTATTCTGGATTTAAACGAGATTTGGACAATGGATTTATCAAAGTCAAAAAGCAAATCGAAGAATTCACCGTTCGGCAACAGACTTTTTACTGGGAGAGCAGTTGCTGTGTTAAATAATAAGAAAATGTTTTACCAGGATAAGTTTGTTGAATTATAATTGTAATCGGTTGGTTAAATGTTAATGGTCAACTTTAAAGTGGGCGCTAGCGGATTCGAACCGTTGATCTCCTGCGTGTGAAGCAGGCGCTCTAACCAACTGAGCCAAGCGCCCAAAAAAAAGTCAAAATATCATAAAGGCTTTAATGCATTTTCAAAAAATTTTTAATGGAAGAAACTATTGATCTTCCCGATTGAATCGGGACGCTCTAACCAACTGAGCCAAGCGCCCAAAAAATTTATATTCTACACTATCATATTATGCCAACTTTAATTAACAGTCAAGTTCATCAATGCTTCTTTTTTCCTATTTTATAATAATTTTTTAATTCTAACGATTTGCAAAATTGCAATTTATTATTAGATTCTCAGGATAAGTATTATACGATAAAGGAATGCCAAAATTGAGAAATACTTAGAAACTCACCTTATTATGAATTTATTTTATAATCAAAAAATGGACATGATCCGCTATATGGTTTCCGGTATGGAAATTGCTTATATGGATTTAGTCTAAATTAGTATTGAGGATGATAATTTGCTATTAGAAAAAAGTAATTTAGTTAGAATAAAGAGATTGTTTAAGTTATGGGGACCTGCATGGCTTGTAATGATTGCGGATGTTGATGCCGCCAGCGTAATAACTGCTGCCGAAAGTGGGGCAAAATACGGCACTAAACTGGTTTGGTTTCTTCTGGTGCTTATAATTCCCTTATTCATAATTCAAGAAGTTGCCGGGCGGGTAGGTTCTGTTACTAATAAAGGGCTAGGAGAACTTATACGAGAAAATTACAGTAAAAGAACCGCTATACTTGCTTCTGTGCCGATGGCGTTAGTTGATATCATTAGTTATATTGTTGAATATACCGGCATTGCAATAGGGTTTCAAATACTAGGCATCCCGCCGATAATTTCCGTGCCTTTTGCATTCATCGTTCATTTAGTAATAGTATATAAAAAAAAGTATACCGATGCGGAAAAACCTTTACTTATTTTATCTGTTTTCTTTGTAATTGCCTGGATAGTTTCTGCCTTTCTAACTGCAAGACACGGAATTAAAATTACGGAATTTTATTTTTCGTCATCACCGGATTTTATACTTTTGGTTGCCGCAAATATTGGTGCCGTAATTATGCCTTTCATGCTATTCTATCAAGCTTCTGCAACTGCTGAAAAGAAGATTACTGCTAAAGGTCTTAAAGCAATGAGGTTGGAAACATTTATTGGAGCTATAGTATCCGAGGTAATAATGGCAGCAATAGCTATTGCCGCAATTGGAATTGGAGGAGGGGCATTAAACTTTTCCGAGCCGGGTTCTCTGGCAAACAGTTTAACAAGCGTAGCCGGTTCTTCGGCTCCGTATATATTCAGCATCGGATTAATTACTGCATCCTTTATTGCACTTATTGTAGTATCCATGGGGAGTTCATGGGGTGTTACCGAAGCCTTGGGATGGGGAAGAAAAAATTGGTTTAAGGTATATCTTGTAGAATCTATTCCTGCTCTTATAGTTCCTTTGTTATCGCTTAATTTAATAAACCTTGCGATAAGTTTAATGGTACTTCAAATTTTGGTGTTGGCAGGTCCGGCAATAATTCTCGGAAAGATGTCTTCCGATAAAAAACTGATGGGTGAATATTCTTTGAGTACATACAATAAGTTTACTTATTGGGCGTTATTAATACTTATTCTCGGAATGGGGATTTTTAGTGTTGCATATCAATTATATTAGAATTTTTCAGTTATTTGCTTTTTCTCGTAAGGTGCAGTTATCGCAGTTGCCGCATGGTTTTTCATCTTTAAATCCGAAATAATCCGAAATGTAAACTCTCCGGCAATTTTCATCTCTAAAATAATTTACGACGGATAATAATTTTTTATTATCGTTTAATAGCTTTTCATTAAGTCTTTTTTCGTTCTGTAAATTTGCAGGCAGATCATTGACAATTTTTAGATCGCGGTTTTCTACTGAGCCTTCGGTAACTCCGTATCTATCCAGCATACCGAGAGCAGTTTCAATTCTAAAATCTTTTCTATTTTTAAAATTCATCTGCTCACGCAGGTGTTCAATTCCGTCTATGGAATTAACAACATGAATATCCCGCTTCAACAAATCGTAAAGTGCTGAATAAAAATCAGCATTTGGATTGGACCATTTAATAAATTCCATCTGAGTGTAAAGATCATCCTGATTATAAAGAAGCATACAGAGTGAATCTTTGCCGTCCCGGCCGGCCCTGCCTATTTCCTGGTAATAAGATTCAACTGATGACGGAACCTCTGCATGAATAACAAAGCGGATATCCGGTTTATCAATCCCCATTCCGAACGCATTGGTAGCAAGGATTAAATTTTGCTTACCGTTTAAAAAGTCCCGCTGCATTTGTTTGCGTTGTTTATCGTTAAGCTTTCCGTGGTAAACACCGTGCTGGTAACCGTTATCTCCTAATAATTGTGAATATTTTTCGAGAGTTTGTATTAAAGCAAAGTAAATAATTCCGGCACCGGAATAGTTGTTCAGTACGGAAATTATTGCGGCATATTTTTCTTTTTCGTCGAATACTTCCACAGCTTCCAAGCGAAGGTTTGGCCGTTCTATTCCCCGGTGAAAAATCTTAACATCCTTTTCTTCAAGATTTAATTTTTTAATTATATCTTTTTGAACTTCCGATGTTGCCGTAGCGGTTAAAGCAATAGTTAAAGGATTGTTTAAAGTTTTTCTAAATTCACCTATTCGTGAATAATCCGGCCTGAAGTCATGTCCCCATTCGGAAATACAATGGGCTTCATCTACTGCGAGGAGAGAAATATTTGCACTTTTAATTTTGTTTACAAATTCCGGTTTCCTAAATCTTTCCGGGGTAACATATAAAAGTTTGATTTTTCCTTTTACAAAATCTTCCAATCTTTGTTCGCGGTCTTGCCTGGATACAGTTGAGTTTATAAAGTTTGCGGGAATTTGTTTCTTTCTAAGTGCATCAACCTGATCCTGCATTAGGGCGATAAGAGGACTAATAACAATCGTCCCCCCTTCAAAGTACAATGCCGGTATTTGATAGCATAACGACTTTCCACCGCCTGTAGGCATAAGTACAAGCGAATGTTTCTTTTCTTTGACAAGGCGGTTAATTATATTTTCCTGTTCTTCCCGGAAAGAATCAAAACCGAAATATTTTTTAAGTAAGTCCTTTATTAATTCCATATTATTCAATAAATGTTTTCATACAAAAATAGGAATATATATAATCAATTTAATTGCTTAATTGCATAAATCGAAAGACTCAGAGCCCAAAAGTTTACCATTAATTGCCAAATTGTTTAATTGCTTTATTGTTAATTAACAATTTTACAATTAAACATTTTTTTTTATTTAATAGTTTTGTTAGTTATGGCTGCGGCCTTTTTGCGGCGAAGGAAATTAAAGAAGTAGGTAGTTTAAATTATTGGATTATCTAATTGTTTTTATAATAAACTGCTTTAATCCCTTTAAGTACAAGTGCTTTTTCAAGCTGGTAATCAAAAGTAAGATAAGGTAAAATCTTTTCTGCATTACCCCCGGTTATATATATTTTAATTTTTTTTGCGGAATAGATTGTCTTTAATTGTGATATTGATTTTTCAATTAATCCGGTAACAGAATTAACTATCCCGCTGGCAATGGAAGATTTTGTGTCGCTGCCGATTAATTCTTTATAAAAACTTTCATCAATGTCCGGAAGCTGGGCTGTATTTGTATTCAAAGAGTTAAACATGGTTTTAATTCCGGGAGCAATTATACCGCCTACAAACTCACCGGGAAATCTTACAAAATTAATAGTTGTTGCTGTTCCAAAATCAATTGAAAGAATAAATGTATTGAGATTATAATCTTTAAATTCTGTAGAATTTTTATAAATGTAAAATGCTCCTTCCGCTGAACATACTCGGTCAATTCCCAATGTATCGGGGGAATCATATTTAATCTTTAAATTGAAATTAGCGGATTTGTCTATAATAAAAGGTTTGCCGGGAGAAAAATTTGATAAGTCTTTTTTTAATTTTTCAGTAATTGTGGGAACAACAGAAGATATAGCAATATCCGAAAAATTAATATTTTTTATATTCTCTATGAAGTTCCGGTAAGTGTTGAAGGAGTTAAATGACGAAAGCTTTTCGTTTTCAAATACCCCTGTTTTAATATTCGTGTTTCCTATATCGCATGCTAGAAGCATCAGCTTACACTCACATCGCCGAAATGTATTTTTTCAATTTTGTTTTTAGTCTTTAACAAAAGGAAACCATCATTATCTATATCATCAAAAATTCCGTACTTAACATTTTCACCTTCGGTAATTGAAATTTTTTCACCTATCAGTCTGCACCTTGATTTCCAATCATCCATCAAATCTTTAGGAGCAGAAATCATCCTTTCGAGAACTTCTTCAAAATTATTCAATATTTCCGCAAGCAATCTTTCTCTATCGATATTCTCTCCGGTTTCTAATTTTAAAGACGTAGGCTGGATGTTAAAAGTTCCTTGGAAGAGGGCCTGGTTTACATTCAAACCTATTCCTACAACCAATCTTTCTATTTTATTTCCTTGGGAAACCGATTCAAGCAGAATTCCGGATGTTTTTTTTCCGTTTATTAAAACATCGTTAGGCCATTTAAGCACTGTCTTCAATTGAAAAAGATTTTCAATTGATAATGCAACTGCCAACGAAGAAACAAAATTTATTAAGTTATAATTTTTACCGGTATATTTTTTACTTGTCAGGAGAATTGAGAAAGTTAAGTTTTGCCCTTTAGCGCTGTGCCATACTCTGTCTTTTCTTCCTTTTCCTTTAATCTGTTTTTCTGCTAAAAGTACGGTTCCCTCGTAGTTAAATTTGTTATTTCTATTTAATAGAAATGAATTTGTAGATTCTATTTCTTCGGTATAAACAAAATTTCTTCCGATAAATTCGGTATTAAGCTTAATGTCAAAGCTTTCCAGGTTAAACAATTTTTTCCTCAAAATTTTATAAACGAAAAATAATATATTTTCGTAAAAGTGTCAGATTAATTGTCATGATATTTAATCTGCCTGCCATATAGTCTTACAACATGCCAGATTGATTATAATACGCTCCATGACGAATTGATGCCTAACTAATTGTAATACAATAAGTTATCTATATATATACTAACTGGCATAATGATTGATAAATATGAATCAAATTAATTTTAATTTAGGAGATGAAATGACATTTGTAAAGTTCGGACCGGTAAAAGATTTTGAAGATATCAACAATAGAATTCATAACTTTGTTGATGATTTGCCTAACGTAAAATTCAACGTTGGATTTTCTTTTAAACCAAGAGTTGATTTATACAGTGATGCCGAAAACTTTTATGTTGAAATGGATATTCCGGGAATAGCCAAAGATGAAATGAAAATTTCTTTGCACAACAACGTTTTAACAATAAGTGGTGAAAAGAAAAATTCCAATGAAGGAAATAAAAAATTAACTTACATAAAAAATGAAAGATCGTTCGGTGCATTTTCCAGAGAATTTAATTTACCTGAAGAAATTAATCCGGATAAAGTAAGTGCTACTTTTGAAAACGGTGTGCTAAAAGTTGTTCTGGAAAAAGCTGAAAAAGTAGAGACTAAAAAAGAAATTAAGATTAACTAAAATATATTCATCATAGTGCGGAAAAGTCTTCCGCAAAAACTTATACGAAGGAGTGATTTATAATGGGAAAAATTATTGGAATAGATTTAGGTACAACTAATTCCTGTGTTGCAGTAATGGAAGGAAACGATCCGGTTGTTATACCTAATTCGGAAGGAGGAAGAACTACACCTTCCGTTGTAGCTTTTACCAAATCGGGTGAAAGACTTGTTGGACAGCCGGCAAAAAGACAGGCAATTACGAATCCTAAAAACACAATCTTTTCAATAAAAAGATTTATGGGAAGATTAATAAATGAAGTTCAGGATGAGAAGACAAAGGTCCCGTATGAAGTAATTTCGGGAGATAATAATTCGGCACGTGTTAAGATTAGTGA
>JBJKQP010000207.1:0-7973 GCA_046705105.1 Ignavibacteriaceae bacterium
ACTCTTAAAGGTGAAATAGACGGCATTGAAGCAATCTCCCGCCTGTCGGGAATAATGAAAATACCCTACATTTTTTTCTCAGACAGTAAGGAAGATATTTCATTAATTAAAAGCTATTATCTTAATCCGGTTGAAATATTCACAAAGCCGGTTGAATTAGAGAAACTGAACTCTCTTCTTACGAATTATATTGGTATCGAGGAAAATGCTCAGCATAGTGATTATTATCTGGGATAGAGATTAACTTTCGTATTCATATTATTAATTCATGTTACGCAGATTATGGAATATTCGAATTTACTCCAACCTTCCAAAGGTTGCGTACCATGAGTTAATAAAATTTATACACCGGTGAAACAAGATTTTAAATAATTCCCTGCAAGGGTATAGCCATAAGTTGCTTTATAATTATTATTTACATAAAGCAAATAAATACTTATGTTTACACATCCAAAATCAAGCTTTTTGTTTGTATCTTAAACTTTTAGGGTGATGAGGTTTATTCGAACTATCTGGAGAAAACTTTAAATTATTAATCAAATTTATTTTAAGCCATAGCCAGAATAGCTGCAATATTTTGTTCTAAAAATGGCAGTCATAAAAAAAACAATTACTTTTAATTAAGAACTATTTCGGTGATATTTAATATTGCATAACGGCATAATATGAGCATATTAAAGAAACGGAATATAATAATTCTATCCGGTTTGATTCTCACATTTTTATTCTTTCATTTCACTTATGGTTTATTCAAAATAACAGAAGAAAAAATATCCCACGATTTTAAGAATCATCAGCTATATATAGCTAAAGATATTGGTAACGATATTAGCTATGATTTCAATGAAATATCTAAGGATATTAACAACATTTTCTATCAACAAGGTAAAATTAATTCTAAAAGTATAGAAACAATTAAAAACATATTCTATAAGTTAAAGCCAAGCTATATTAAAGATATCGCTCTCTATAATTCAAGCGGCTCTTTAATGTCTGCAACAAACAAATCGCATTTCCCGGATAAATTGAGCAATAAAATTATAAGCAAGGGAATATTATTTAATTATTATGTTTCCTCCATTGAAAAAAACGATATTAATAAAGGACGTGGAATAAATTATTTTAATTTAATAATGCCTGTAAAAATTTCTGAGAATAACAATTTAAAAGTTCAAGGGAATCCGCTTATTTGGTTAGATTATAAAATTGAAGCCAAAAATTTTTTTGAATTATTCGTAAACAAGAACTATTTAAAGAAATTGAACCTTTCCCTTTGGATAACAGACGGAAAAGGTGATTTAATATTTCAGTCCGAACATCCGGGTATGGTGGATAATAAAAGCAATATGAAACTTGTTAAATGTTTGAAGTGTCATGAAGATAATTCATATATTAAAGATATTAAAAATATTTCCGAAGGTTCATTTCAATATTCCTTAAAAGATGCAAAGGATAAAACTGCTTCCTTAGCTACAATTAATTTAAGCGGCAATAAGTGGAAGATAATCATAACCTCACCTACCGAAGACTTATCACGTTATATAAAATTGGCAGATTCAAAAGTTATTTTATTAATTGCAAGTTTTATTGCACTACTTATACTAATATCAATTTACTTTTTCAAAATATACCGCAGCCGTATTAAAGCTATGGAAGAAGTAAAACATGTAACCGAAAAGAACAAACTCTTGAACAAAGTAATAGAAAGCGAGAAAAGGTACCGAATACTTTTTGATATTTCCCCGGATTCAATTTTTGTTCACCGGAATGGCCGGTTCCTTTTTGCTAATCCTAGCGGAATAAAATTGCTCGGGGCAAAAAATCTTAAAGAATTAACCGAAATAAATGTATTAGATGTTGTTCATCCTGATTACATGGATATAGTAATTAAAAGAATAGATAAGGTTGAAAAAAGAAAGGAAACACTGCCGGTTATAAATGAAAAATTTCGTAAAATGGACGGGACATATATTGATGTAGAAGTTGCTACTGCCCCGTTTGATATTGACGGTGAAACATCACATTTAGTAATTGCAAGAGATATAACGGAAAGAATACTTGCGGAAACAGAACTTGAAAAATATAGAAAAAACCTTGAGAGCCTCGTTAAACAAAAGACAAATGAACTTACACTGTCAAACATGAAATTAACGGAAGAGATCAGAAGAGAAAAAGAGATTGAGATGATTTTAAAAGAATCGCTTAATAAAGAGAAAGAATTGAACGAACTGAAGACAAGGTTTATTTCAACCACTTCACATGAGTTTAGAACACCGCTCACTACAATAATGTCTTCATCGGAATTGATCCAGAGATATAGAAAAAAATGGAGCGAAGATAAAATAGAGGTACATTTAGAAAGGATTAAGGCTACCGTTGATTATCTTACAAATTTGCTCGACGATATCTTAACAATCAGCAGGACGGATAGCGGAAAGATACATTACGAGCCTCAGAAAACGGATTTATGTGGACTTTGCGAGGCAATAATTCAACAGGCTAAAATTTATTCGAACGAGCATCATAAGTTTATCTTTAATTATAATGTTAAAGAAGATATTTTTATTCTTGATCAAAAGCTTATTAGGTTCATTCTTTTAAATCTTCTCTCCAATGCTTTTAAATACTCTCCGGATGGAGGGAATGTTACGCTTGAGGTTTCGGAAAGCGGTTCTAATATAATCTTTAAAATAAGAGATGAGGGAATCGGGATTCCGGAGAGCGATAAAAAATATTTGTGTCAACCGTTCCACAGATGCAGCAATGTTGAAGATATTAACGGAACAGGCCTGGGATTGTCAATTGTTAAGAAATCAGTTGAACTGCATTCGGGGCAATTTGATTACGAATCCGAAGAAGGCAAAGGTACAAATTTTACAATAACTATACCGGCAAGTAAAGAAAATGAAAAAGAAAATATTAGTAATAGAGGACAATAAAAATATACTTAAAAATATTAATTCTTTATTGGAAGAGGAAGGATATATAGTCTTTACTGCAACAAACGGAGATGAAGGAATCAAAAATGCGAAGGAGAATCTCCCGGATTTAATAATAAGCGATATACTAATGCCGGGAATAGACGGTTATGAAGTACTGAAAAAATTATCCGTTTATCCTTCAACAAAAGCGATTCCTTTTATATTCTTAACTGCCAAAACCGAAAAAGAAGACATAAGAAAAGGTATGCATCTCGGAGCAGATGATTATTTATTAAAACCTTATAAAGCACAAGAAATTCTTAATGCAATTGCTGCCAGACTAAAGCGTGTGGAATCTTTTAAAGAAGGCTCTTCCAAAATGATTAATAGTCCGTCCGAAAAAAAAATTACAATAGATGCCAAACTGTTCGTGGAGGTAAAAGGCAAACCGGTAATAATAAAAGTCGGCGAAGTAATATATATTATTGCTCAAAACCAATACTCATCCGTAAAGTTAATGAATGGAAAAAGTTTTTTGGTTAGGAAATCGATCTCTGCCTGGGAAGAGCAGTTGCCGGAGAAATATTTTCTACGAATTCATCGTTCTACAATTATAAATATTAATTATATTGTTAATATGGAAAAAAGTTATAATTCAAGCATAGTTGTTTATCTAAAAGATCAAGAAAATTCTTTCACCGTAAGCAAAAGGTACTCGGTTAAGCTAAGAAGGAAAGTCCTTTAGTATTTTATTAACACCATCTTCAAACGGTTATTATCCGTATTGTAACCCGCTGACAACATTTACCGCCCCTTTACAACATTCTAATTAATTATTCATCTTTCCTTACGAATATAGGTTAAAAAAATTTAAATTTTATATGAACACTATATTAATAATTGAGGACGAAGAAAATGTAAGGCATAATCTGGAGGATTTGCTTCAAAGCGAAGGTTTCCGTGTTTTAAGTGCCTCCAACGGAAAGGAAGGTTATGATATAGCCGTATCGGAAGATCCGGAACTAATACTAAGCGATATACGCATGCCCGTTTTAAACGGATTAGATTTATTAAAAAAACTTCAGGAAAACTCCGCTACCTCTTTAATTCCTTTTATATTTATCACGGCCAAAAACGACACAAGAGACGTTAGGCTAGGTATGTCTGCCGGCGCCGATGATTACTTAACCAAACCATTCGGTATAGAAGATCTGTTAAAAGCAATAAATTCAAGGCTTAAGAAACGAAAAATTTATTTGGATTCAACCAAGGAATTTAAGAATATATTGACTAGGAAAGTTCCGCATGAATTGAGGACACCATTAGTGCCTATACTCGGTCTTTCGGAAATTCTGGGAGCTAATATAGATACTCTTACTACCGACGAAATAATTAAAATCTCCGAAACAATACAAGGATCAGGAAAAAGGCTTTACAGGCGAATAGAAAAGTTTTTAGTTTATTCCGAATTATTATCAATTAAAAATGATTTGAAATTAAGTTCGGAATCAGCAAAAAATAGTTACGAAGTTGAGTCAAATGAACTTATAGAAAAATTATTATTGAAAGCTAAAGAATTTAATAGGTACAGTGACTTAAATATTCGTTTTGAAGAAGGAATTATTAAAGCATACAAATGGCAATTGGAAGTTCTTTTGGTTGAATTATTGGAAAATGCAATAAAATATTCGAGAAAAGGAAGTCCCATAAATATTACCGGTATCCGCGATGAACAGCACTATAAAATTACAATAAAAGATTGCGGCATTGGAATGGAAAATTTAAAGAAAAATACAATACAGGTATTTAATCAGTTGGGAAGAGAAAATCAAACCGAAGAAGGTATGGGATTCGGATTGGCAATTGTAAAAAAGGTTGTTGAACTATCTGCAGGTTATTTAAAGTTTAACAGCAAGGTAAATGAGTTTATGGAAGTAGAAGTCGGGTTTTTGCTAAATAATTGTTTGAAATCGAACGTTAAAAGTTTGTCAGAAGTAAATTGAAAAACCTAGTAAAATTATAAATAACAATTTTATCGCTAAGATAAGCTAAAGTTATAATTCAAGTATAATTGTAAATTAAAAGGGCGAGATCATTTTTTCCCCCGGAAATAAAAAGTATAAGGTAAAATTAAGATAAGGATTTTTTAAGATCATTCATGTTTTCTTTTATACTGCCTTATTTTAATAGTAACCCGCTGGCAACATTTAACGCCCTTTTACAACATTTTAATTAAAAATTCATTTTTTGTAACGAAGATATGTTTGGAATTAAGAAATTGAATTTTTCATGAATACTAAAACAGTAATAAAAACATTGCAAGCTCAAAATCTAAATCCATAGTTACGGGGCAACAAATGCTTTCAGAGTTAGAGAAATTAGAAAATAATAAAGAAAAACTAAATGAATTCCTTTCGAATTCAACTGAAATTATAAAATCTATTTTGGATGAATTGGATTTTATTTCGTCTCAGTCGGAGATACAATTTTCTAAAATAAGTGAAAGCCTGCAAACATACTATGCCGAAACCAAAGAAATATCCGGGGAGACATCAGTTGTCTTAAGCGAGATAACAGGTAAAAAATATAACGGTTATTCCGAAAGTTTAAAATCTATTTTTAATAATATAATCAACTCAATTGGTAAGACTCAGAAAAAGTTCGAAAGCAGCGAGGAATTTTTTGATGAAATAATCGATTCTTTTGACGTCATTGGCGAAGATGTATTGGAATTCAAAAGACTGGTAAAATACTTACGCATCCAGGAGATATCGACTAAAATTGAAAGCAGCCGGCTGGGAAACGATGATAGAGGATTTAAGAATTTGGCAGAGAACGTGGATAACCAATCAAAAGTAATCTCCGACAAATCGAACAAGTTCCGCGCTGAAACTAAGCTATTGATAAGCTTGATAAAAAATGTTCGAACGGAAGATATAAATCTTAAGAAAGAACAGCAAAAATATTTAAATACGATTTTGAATGACTCTGAAGCAAGTCTCGATTTACTGTTTAATAAAAACAAGGAAAGTTTATCAAAGTATGAAATAATTAATTCGAATTTCAGGGAAATACGAAAGAATATAGGAACAGCGGTAACATCGGTTCAATTTCACGATATAACACGCCAGCAGATTCAGCATGTATACAGTACCCTGGAAAATTTAATAAAAAAGATCGAATCCGTAATAATTTCTGATATGCCGGGACAGGAGCAGTTGATAGACATTGCCTATAGTATTTCCAAAGTTCAATATGAGCAGCTTAAACACACAAGAGAAGAACTGTATTTAGCTACAGATAGTATAATTGATAATTTAACCGGAATAAGTGCAAACATTCAAAATATGATTACTGAAATAACGAAATTGCTTGAGACCGGCAACAACGAAAACCATACTTTTATTGAGGACATTAAAAACGGGCTCATCAACATTACCGCTATACTAAAAAATAACGGTCATTTGGGAAAAAGTTTTTCCGATTCAATTAATAAAGTAATTACTTCAATAGAATCATTAGCAGAATTTATAAACGAAATAGGTGAGATAGGTTCCGAAATAGAACTGATTTCGCTTAACTCAAATATTAAGGCGGTTAATATAGGAAACGAAGGTTCCGCTCTTGCCGTTATTGCAAGAGAGATACAAAAGTTATCTATAGATGCAAGAAAGCAGACCGATGAACTAATTCAAAAAATAGTTAAAGTTAATAACTTCACTAGAAATTTTCGAGATACTATTAATAAAGAAGACGGGATAAAAGAATCCGAGCAAATAATCAAAGATTTTAATAATATTCTAAATTCACTTAGTACAATTATAGAAGGGGCAGCTACAAAAACAGCTTTAATTCAAAGTTCGGCAGAAAAACTCCAACTAGATTTAAATCAAACAATAAAGGAAATAACTATTCATATTGAAGCCGAGGCTAAGATAAACTTAATTTTAAATAAACTAAACGAAATAATGGAAGAGAGCAAAATGCTGGGTGGAGAAAGAATTCAAAATAATACTGAACTGGATGAGATAAGTATGAACTATACTATGCAAAGCCAGCGGATTATTCATAACAACGTAACCTCGTTATTAAATGATAAGGAACCGGAAATAACAGGAAGTATCAATGATAATTCCGGTTTCAACTCCAATGAGTTCGGCGATAATGTAGAGTTGTTTTAACTGTAAACAAATTAACAGGCAATATAAATGGAGCAGATTGAAAAATTAAAAACCGATTTAAAGGATACAAAAATAAAAACCTTAAATTTTAAGGAATCGCTTACAATTTGGAATGCTTTAAAAATAAAGGAAATGATAATTAATACTTTAAACAATTGCACATCTCTTACACTAAATATTAAGGATGTTGAGGAATATGATTTTTCATTTCTTCAGATTTTACTTTCTTTAATAAAGACATCCGAAATGCAGGGAAAAGAGATAACTATTGAAAACATTCATCCGGACCTTAAAAATCTAATTATCGAATCAGGTTTTATAAATATAGATTGCCAGGTTTATAGGCAATAAACGTATAAAGGAAATAATATGGCTAAAATGATAATGACTGTTGACGATTCATCAAGTATACGGCAAATGGTCGGGTTTACCTTAAATGAAGCCGGATATGACGTTATGGAAGCTGTTGACGGTAAGGACGCATTAAATAAATTGAACGGCAACCCGGTTAACATGCTTATTACGGATTTAAATATGCCGAATATGGACGGCATAAACTTAATAAAAAATGTAAGAAGTAATCCCGCTACTAAGTTCGTCCCGATTATTATGCTTACAACGGAATCCCAAGCAGCAAAAAAAACGGAAGGTAAAGCAGCGGGAGCAACAGGATGGATAGTAAAGCCTTTCCGGCAGGAACAATTATTAGCCGTAGTTAAAAAGGTGCTCGGATGAAAGAAAGACATGCCGAAGCCTTTATTCAGGAAGCTTCCGAGCTTCTGGTTGTACTCGAAGAATCTCTGTTAGACCTCGAAAACGATCCCGGCAATGATGAATTGCTCGGAAAGATTTTCCGTGCACTGCATACCGT
>JBJKQP010000208.1:0-9773 GCA_046705105.1 Ignavibacteriaceae bacterium
CCTCTAAAAGAAGTGGAAAATACAATAAGAAAGATTAGGCGTAATATCGGGCAAAAGCTTCCTATTCACCTTCTTGAAAATATACCACTTGAACTAAAATTAAAAATACTGAACTATAAATAAATAACCTATATTATAAATATTTTTCGGAGAAATATATGAATCTTAAACGACTTGAAATATTATTCGACATCTATATTAATGCCGGCGAAGATGAAGAAGATATTCGGTCTGCTTTTCTCTCTAGGGGAGAGGACCCGGATGAAATAATTAATCGGGCTAAAGAATTCGTTTCTAAAAAGGAGGCACAGTTAAAATTACAGTCCGGCAAAATAAAGCAAAGCAGGGCATCGGAGTTTTTAAAATCAACGGGCGAAAGCAAACCCGGCACCGCAAAAAGTAATTCGGGGCTAGGTGATATTGGTTTTGCGTATAGGAAAAATGAATCGGGCGGCAATAACAAAGATGATTTGAAGAGCCAGGCAGAAAAGCTTAACAAGTTAAAAAAATTTATGGATAACGGTAATGAGCATTCTGTCTAAGGCTAATGCAAAAAAATTATTAAAGGAATTATATATCGAAGAACCTTCTCAAATTGATCTCTATGCCATAGCCGGTATTGAGAACCTATTTATCGAAGAAAGGGTACTTTCGTCTTGTGAAGGCGAACTGGTTTATAAAGATAATATGGGTATCATTTCGGTTGATTCAGGTATATCGGAACCAGGCCAGAAGAAATTTACTATCGCTCACGAGCTCGGTCATTATTTTAATTCGGGCAAAAGAGCAGGCAGCTATTTCTGCAGCGGGCTGGATATAAGGGGTATAAAACAAAGTATAACTGCCGAAGCGGATGCCAATGAATTTGCCGCTGAACTTCTTATGCCGGAAGAATTATTTCGTTCGTTCACAAGAGGGAAGAAGTTCGGTAAAGAAATTCTTTCCGGTATTGCCGGTTATTTCGGTGTTTCGCTTAGTGCTGCCGCTTTGCGTTATGCCGAAATAGGCGGGCATCCGGTTGCCGTTATTATGAGCAAAGACGGGGTTGTAAAATGGAGCAGTATAAATAAATATTTCCCGTTTAAATTCATAAGACCGGGCAGTAAAGTAAGTCCTTCTTCATACGTCCATGAATTATTCGAGGGAAAAAAAATTTCAACTGATTTTGAAACAATCCTTGCCGATGCTTGGTTTTGGGAAGACAATAATTATAAAAAAGACTATTTCCTTTTCGAACAGAATATTCCAATGTACAAGTATAATGCCGTACTTACGGTTCTATGGGAAGATTAACTGATAATAATTTTTAACCGGGCTTGATTTTTAGAACAGCACCTTAATCAGTCATCTTACGCAAAACCCGCTCCTGGAATATTGGAGTGATGAAATAATGGAGTAAATCCTAAGATTCCACTACTCCGAAATTACATTACTCCAAAGAATATCTTTTGCATGGTGAGTGCTAATTGATTACAGTACTTTAGTTCGAGGTAAACTTTTTGAGTAACCGGAATCTAAATTATCGGCAATTTCAATCTGTACTTTATTTTGTAGCGAAGCAGGCAGCATTGCCATAACGGATTTTTCATTCTTACTTCTTGCCTTCATATAAATAGAATGCTGACTGTACGGACAAACACAATTCGGTTCTTCAACCATCTGTAATTTACCTTTGGTCATAGTCATTAATGTATAAGGACATACACCTGCACTCTTAGGTATTTTAACAAGATATGTATGAATCACTTCGGCTTTGTTACCGGATTGAGGTTTAGGAGTTTCTATTAAATATACCCCGCCAAATAGAAGCAGCACAGCTAAAAATAAAGCACCTGCTTTTATCAATGAGATATGCCTCTTCATAAAATTACCCTTCCTGTTTATTTTGAAATGTTATTGTTTCCGCAAACAATGAAGAACGATTCCTTATGAATTAGAATCGTTATCTATCTTATCAAAACTTTTTAAACCTAATCCCTTTTTCCTTTTTAATCAAGAATAAAATTAAGGCTATATCGCAGCGCACTTTAAAGAATTTAATAATCGGTTTTAAGTTTTAAGAATGCTGTGGCAATTACGGTCCCTGCTAGACCTACAATCCCTCCTACCAGAAATGCAGCAGGAATACCCCAAGCATCTGCAACTAGTCCGAAAACAATCGGACCTAAAACCTGGCCGGAACTAATTGAAGTTGTAAACGCACCCGTTGTTGAGCCCATTCCGTAAATTCTACCTCTTTCCGTTCTAATTGCTATAGCTGATGCACGGGCTATGGAACTGAATACCCCCATTCCTATGGTTAGTATCAGGTACATTATAATCGAATTAAAATTCGCAATAATACACATAATTAGTGCACTTATAAATCCTCCGATAAAAATAAAACTGATTTTTGTTCGCGGAAATTTATCAACTGCCAGACCAAACGGATATTGAATGACGGAACCTGAAAGCATATAAGCAGACAAAATTAGACCGACATTTGTCAAGCTCATCGATGTAGCTTTTACGGCAAGAATAGGAAAGAATGCGTTAAATCCCCATCTATAAAAACCTCTGGAACTAAAATAAGCTAAAATGCCAACCATTGGTTTATCTTTAAAAACCGGTATAAGTGATTTTAATACCGGAATCTTTTTATTCTCATGTTTCCTTATAGCCTTACTTTCGGGTACGAGGAACAAAATTAATATTAGGGAAATAAAAGAAAGTAATGCCATAAAATAAAAGGGCATTTTAATATTAAACTGATCAGTAAAATAACCTCCTAGGTAAGGACCTAACGCCTGGCCTGCAAAGAACGACATGAAAAACAAGTTCATGTATTTACCCTCCTTTCCCACGGGTGTTATATCACCTATATAAGATTGTGCAACAGGTGTAACCAGTACGGTTGAAAATCCCTGGACAATCCTTATTACTGTTAACGTAAAAGGCGAAGTAGCAAATACAAATGATACTGACAGAATCATGAAAAGTATTAATCCGGCAACAAGAAAATTTTTTCTGCCTTTCCTGTCGGAAAACTCTCCTATTATAGGTGCAAAAATCCCTCTTGAAAGCGCAAAGCCCGAAAATAAAATTCCCAATTCCAGCCCGGTGGCTTTCATATCCTTGGCATATATTGGGAGAATAGGTGCTATTATTCCAAGGCTTAGCATCGCTATCATTGTAGCTATAAACAGACTTATAAAAATTTTTTTCTGCATAGAGTTAAAATACTATTTTATTGATGTCCTTAAAAACGTTCATTACAGCAGCAACAAAGTTAATGATTTTGATTCGGCAGTTGTGTATTGGAAATCCGACGAGTGGTATTTATTTATAAATTTTAAAATCATAACTGAAGTTATGCATTCAATTAAAATGATAGAAAATTAAACAGGTAGTTATAATAAAAAAAATCGATTAAGATAAAAAATGTTGTAATTTAACATTATTTTACTTCTCTCCCCAGCCCCCTCTCCTTAGTAAGGAGAGGGGGACGGGGGGTGAGGTTCATTTTGCATAACTTCAGATCATAATAAGTTTTATCCGGACTCTTAATCTTAAACATTTTATTTTCCATTTGTGTATTCTTTTATCTGATAAAGACAGCAGTTTAAGTCTAGGCCGTAATTTTTTTGTTTCCCTAAAAGAAAAGATTCGTTAAATTTGATTCATATAAAATCGGGACACCCTATTAAAATATAGTTTTAAGATAGTTTATTATTTTAATAAATATTTATAATCACAAACGAGTAGTTATTATAAATTCCGTAATCTATCTTATTAAAAGTTAAATCTATGGTGCGAATGAAGTCTACTCCAAAAAGATTCCCTGTAAGGGATTATCCAACCATTGGTGTATGCGGCCTCGACTGCGGCTTATGCCCAAGATTCTATACAAAAGGACCATCGAGATGTCCCGGATGCTGTGGTCCCGACTTTTTTAATAAGCATCCGTCGTGCTCATTCATAACATGCTGCATTAAACAAAAAGATCTTGAAGTTTGTGCTGAATGTATGGATTATCCTTGCAGCAAATTTAAAACTGCCGAGGAATATCGGCAATTAACAGGATCATCTTCTTACCCTTCATATAAAAAAATTATACCGAATATAAATTTTATTAAAGAACACGGGATTAAAAAATTTATAGCCTTGCAGAAAAAGAGAATAAAAATACTTGAAAACATGTTAGAGCATTTTGATGACGGCAGATCAAGAAGTTTTTTTTGCAGGGCAGTGTGTCTTAGTGATTTAGCATTATTGGAAAATTCATTTAAGGAAGCAGTCCGGAAAGTCAAAGTAAATAAAATCAAACCGGATGATGTTAAAAGCAAAGCTAAAATTCTTAAAGATATTCTAAATGCAATACCTATTACAAAGGAGTATAATTCATAGAGATAAATATGTGATATTCCGTTTTTGGAAATGCAATTAATAATAATAAACTATGAGCATACAGAAGGGCTTATATTATTAACTTTGAGTTACTTAGTGAAAAACTTGGTGTAACTTTGTGTCCCCTTTTGTGTTTCACAAGGTTACGCAAAGGTAACACTGCATCTAACAAAGAATTTGAGCTATTAGTATCTTCACATTCAATATTAGAGATTTATAGTATCTTAACAGGTGCTTTGTTCAAACCGGGAATTACTCGGAAGATCGCAGAGTAATTAAATTGAAAATAATATTAAGAATATTGCGGAAATTATTTCCCTTACAGGTAAGGATTACTTGAAAGTTATGGGAAGAGTGAGCACCTCCGGTTTCTCCGGTGAAATTGTGTATGATGCTGTAAGAGTTGAATGTGTATTGAAATTAAAAACAGTTGAGGTTTTTACTCTAAATCCGGAAGACTTTTTAAAGTTAACTAACGAAATTTCAATTAAGTAAACACGATATAAATAAGGTTTATATTCAGCGGGTTCCGATATTGTTTCTATGGGATGCAAGCTAAACAAAAACCTTTATATTGCTAAATATTTATGAGAACAGTAAAAAAAATAATATTGATTTGTTTGAGTATATTCTGTTTGGTCGGCGTTGATTATTACACAAAGAAAATTGCGGTAAATGAATTACAGGGTAAATCCACTCTTTCCTATTTGCATGGCGGACTTAAACTTAGTTTTGTTGAAAATTCAGGGGGTATGCTAGGTCTTGGAGATCAATTATCCAAATATATGAGATTTCTTGTGTTTGGTGTTCTCGTAGCAATAGTGCTTGCAATACTATTCTTTTACATTATTATAAAGAAAGGAAATAGTTTACTTTCAATTGTTGCCCTGGTATTAATTTTAAGCGGGGGGATAGGAAATCTTTTAGATAGAGCAATAAATCATGGAAAAGTAATCGATTTTATAATATTAAGCATTTTTAATTTTCACACCGGGATTTTTAATATTGCGGATTTTTATGTTACAACGGGTGTGATAATTTTGGTTATTTCGGAAATATTCAAGGAAAAAAAATCTCCCGTGTCGAAGGATAACATATAAAAATAAATTTTAGATTATTTTAATGCGTAAAGTTTCTTTTCCAGGGTCTTTCTTATTCATGCGGATTTTTTTATCTTAGAGTATTCTGTTTACGCTAAGACCTTATAAATAAATAATTAAAGAAATAAATCTAGGAGAATAAATGGCTTTATTACCAATAGCATTAATCGGTGATAAAATTCTAAGGAAAAAAGCTAGTCAGGTAAGAGATGTGGATATAAAAACTATTGAACTTATTACCGGGATGTTCGAAACTATGAGAAATGCCAGCGGAATTGGTTTAGCTGCTACACAGGTTGGGGCAGATAAGGCGATTTTTGTCATCGATACATCCGTTGTGGAAGGACATGAAGATGAAAAGCCGATTGTATTTATAAATCCTATTATTATAAAACGTTCCGAGAAAAAAGTTTTTATTGAAGAAGGATGTTTGAGTATTCCCGATATTAGAGCCGAAGTTGAAAGGCCGGAATCAATTACTATTAAATATCAAGATACCAATTTGAAAGAACATACCCTTAACGCAGATGATCTTATGGCAAGAGTTATACAACATGAATATGATCATCTTCAGGGAATTTTATTTACCGATTTAATAAATGATGATGATAAGAAAAAGATAAAGAAAAATATTATTAAAATTAAAAAACGTAAAGTTGATTTTACTTACCCGGTTTCGGAAAGTATAGATTACCAGTTAGTATAAAGTAAATCCTATATGAAAATAATTTTCATGGGCACACCGGATTTTGCGGTCCCTTCCCTGGATGTCCTATTAAAAAGTAAACACAATGTAGCTGCGGTTGTAACAGGTGCCGATAAAGAGCGCGGAAGAGGTAAAAAGATAAGCTATACTCCTGTTAAAAGTTTGGCTTTGCAGCACAATATTCCCGTACTTCAGCCCGAAAAGCTAAAGGATGAAGCCTTTGTAAATGAACTTAAAAATTTCAATGCCGATCTTTTTGTAATAGTTGCATTCAGAATTTTACCGAAGGAAGTTTTTACCCTTCCTTCCAAAGGTTCGTTTAACTTACACGGTTCGCTGCTTCCCAGGTATCGCGGAGCCGCCCCTATTCAGTGGGCGCTGATAAACGGCGATCCCGAAACGGGCTTAACTACTTTTATGCTGGATGAAAAAGTTGATACCGGGAATATTATCCTGCAGGAAAAAATAAAAATAGAAGATGAGGATGATTTCGGTTCTCTGCACGATAGGATGAGTGAGCTTGGCGGTGAACTGGTTCTAAAAACGGTAAATTTAATTGAAGAAGGAAATTTTAAACTTTATGAACAGGATAATATCCTTTCTTTACCTGCTCCGAAAATAACAAAAGAATTTTGTGAAATTAATTGGCGGAAACCGGCAGTAGAAATTCATAATTTTATCCGGGGTGTTTCTCCTGTTCCGGGTGCATACTTTATATACAACAATAAGATTATAAAAATTTATAAAACCAAAATTATTCGATCTTTAAATCTAAAGCCGGGCGAAATTAAACAAGATAAAAAAAATCTTTATATAGGCTGTTCTAATAATTCTCTTGAAATACTCGAACTTCAACTGGAAGGTAAAAAGCGGTTGAGTATTGAAGAATTTTTACGCGGATTTAGTTTTAATCAGAAATGAACTTTAAAAAAAACATCTTAGAAAACATCGGCAACACCCCTTTGGTTAAGTTGAACAAAATAAACAGGGGGTTAAAGCCGCAAATATTTGCAAAGCTGGAATCTGCAAATCCGGGAGGGAGTGTAAAAGACAGAATAGGCCTTTCCATGATTGAGGATGCCGAACGAAGCGCGAAGCTTAAACCCGGCGGAACAGTAATAGAAGCTACAAGCGGTAATACAGGTATCGGACTTGCACTTGCATGTGCGGTTAAAGGATACAAATCTATTTTTGTCGTTACGGATAAAGTAAGTTCCGAGAAGATAAATTATCTTAAAGCATTAGGCGGCGATGTAATTGTCGTTTCCAATGCGGTACATCATGATCATCCCGATTACTATATTACCGTTGCAAAAAAAATTAATAGCGAAACTCCCAATTCTATTTTTATGTATCAATATTCGAATCCCGCTAACCCGGAAGCTCATTACAGGACAACCGGCCCGGAAATTTGGGAACAGACCGAAGGTAAAATTACGCATTTTGTTTCCGGCATTGGAACCGGCGGTACAATTAGCGGTGTCGGCAGATATTTAAAAGAAAAAAATGAAAACATACAAATCATCGGTGCGGATCCCTATGGCTCTATATTTAAAGAATACAAAGAAACCGGCGATTTGATTGAAAGTACTCCTTATCTTGTTGAGGGAATCGGACAGGATTGCCTGCCTGCTAACGTTCATTTCCGGTATATAGATAGAATATTAAACATAAGCGATATGGATTCGTTTAATTTTGCAAGAAGGCTTTCCAGGGAAGAAGGAATTTTTTGCGGCGGAAGTACGGGAACTATTTTGGGAATTACTCTAAAAGTTGCCGAAGAACTAGACGAAAATGCCGTAATGGTTTTTATTGTTTCGGATACCGGTGAAAGATATCTTTCTAAATTTCACAGTGATGAATGGCTGAGGGAAAAGCGGCTGCTTCCATCCGAAGTAAAAACCTTAAAGGATGTTACCTCCGCAAAAGGAAACGGCAAACCGGAAAGTTTGGTTTACCTTAATCCAAGAGATAAAGTAAAAGATGCGGTTGAGGTTTTAAATTTAAAGGGCTTTTCGCAGCTTCCGGTGCTGGATAAAGGAAAATCGGTCGGCAGTATTAGAGAAGCAAAACTTATGTCGCTGCTTTTGGATAATCCGGATTTGCTTGATTCCGAAATTGACAAAGTAATGGGGCCCGGATTTCCGGCACTTGACGAAAGAACCGAACTGTTTGTGGTTCGAAAGTATTTAAGCGATTCACCTGCAGTGCTTTCAACTGAATACGGAAGGATAAAAGATATTATTACAAGGTACGATATTTTGAAACATGCCGACTTCTCGTAACATCAACCTTGAATTCTAATTTCTACTACTTATTTATTTTTTAAGGGAAAGAAACAATGGGCTTTTCAACCGATGCAATTCACGCAGGCCAGAAACCGGACCCGGTTACCGGTGCGGTTATAACACCTATTTATCAAACTTCTACTTATGCACAGGAAGAGCTAGGCAGGAATAAAGGATATGAATACGGAAGGACTCATAATTTAACACGTCAGGCATTGGAATCTAATATTGCCGCACTTGAAAAAGGAAAATTCGGAATTGCTTTCTCTTCAGGTCTTGCCGCAACTCAGGCATTAATGGGATTGGTTAAAGCAGGTGATCATATTATTGCAACTAACAATGTTTACGGCGGAACATATCGCCTTTTCGAATTAATTATGAAGGATTACGGCCTGGAATTTTCATGGGTGGATACGAGAAATTTGCGGAATATTGAGAATGCAATAAAATCCAATACCAAGCTTGTATATTTGGAAACTCCAACCAATCCCATGTTAAACTTAACAGATTTGAAAGGCGCTTCCGAAATATGTAGTAAGCATAAATTACTGAGTATTGTAGATAATACTTTTATGAGTCCGTATTTACAGAATCCTTTATCGCTAGGCTGTGATATTGTTCTGCATAGTTCTACCAAATATATAAACGGACACAGTGATGTTATAGGTGGAATTATTGTTACCGATAATGAGAAGGTACATGAAAGATTGAGATATCTTCAAAATGCCGCCGGTGCCGTTCCTTCTCCCTTTGACTGCTGGTTAATTTTACGTTCGACAAAAACATTGGCGGTACGAATGGAACGCCATGTTAAAAATGCAATGGAACTTGCAGAGCACCTGGTTAAATATAAGTTAGCGGAAAAAGTTTATTATCCCGGGTTGCCTTCTCATCCTCAGCATGAACTTGCAAAGAAACAAATGAAGGGATTCGGCGGAATGATTTCTGCCGATTTTGGGAATGATGAAAAAGCTAAAAAACTTTTAAAGAACGCGAAAGTATTTACACTGGGTGAAAGTCTTGGCGGAGTTGAAAGTTTAATAAGTCATCCTGCAAGTATGACGCACGCATCGGTACCGAAAGAAGAAAGGGAAAAAATGGGAATAACCGACAGCCTTGTAAGGTTCTCTGTCGGTATTGAAGACATAGAAGATTTAATAGCAGATATTGAGACAGCTCTGAAGGGCTAACGTATATCAATAATAAAGTACAAAGAAAACTGATACAAAATCTCTGTTTCATTTGTGTCTTCTCTGTTAACTCTGTGGTAAAAAAACTTTAACTACTGAGAAA
>JBJKQP010000209.1:0-13087 GCA_046705105.1 Ignavibacteriaceae bacterium
CTGTTGTCTGCAATTGAATTTGATGTTATGGATTTTTCTGCTTTACTTTTTTTACAAATGAGGGAATAACTTCTGGGGATAAATTGTGCCGAGGCAACAGTAATGTAAAGCGTTACGAAGATAACGATTGAAATGAATTTATATTTCATGTACTTCCGGCTGAATAATTAATAGATTTAATTAGATGTAGAAGATTTTCAGAAGCACTCCCGTTTGTATTTAATATTTGTGGAGAATTTAATTTAAGATATCCCTTAGCGAATTTTTATAATAATTCTTATTGTAAATATTTATTTTTAGAAATAGCAGGACAATGTAAAAAATAATACCTATAAACTTAATTAAGCTTATTCTTATTCACTTTTGTTTCAAGAGATAAAATCATATTTGAAATTGCAGCGACTTGTACTGCTGCTGCGGCATCTTTTAATTTAAACCATTTCCGCTTTCGCTTATCTTTTTCAGGGTAATCATCCAGCACTTTTATAACTTCCATGGCAAAAACTTTTACATGACATATACCGATAGATTTATGATTTTCAAATGCTCCGAGTTCTATTGTTTCATTAGTCCCTAGTATTCCGGCTTCCTCTATAGCTTCTTTCTTTGCAGATTCAAACGGAGTTAAATTAAATTCGATATAACCCTTGGGTATAACCCATTTTTTCTTTTTAATTGATGTTATTAAAAGTACTTCAAAACCATCGTTTGTTTTACGGTACGGTATCACTCCGGATTGATTAAAATTAAATTCAAGCTTCAAAATTATACCCGATCTTTAATTAAAGTTTGAAGTTAGCAAAGTTTAAAATAATAAACTCACCTCGTGTTCCCCCTCTCCTTTACTAAGGAGAGGGGGCTGGGGGGTGAGGTAAATTTTTGTATAACTTCAGTTAATATCTTTGACTTTATTATGATAGATTCTTTCTGCTTTTAAAATGTCCAATGTTACGTTGTCCATAGTTACCGGCATTTTTTGGTTGTTCAAATTTACAACAACAAGGTAGCCTTTCATGCTGCCAGTTGAAAGGAAAGCATCTACAAGCGCAGCTTGATCACTTTCCAGCCTTGAACCGTCAACTCCGGACCAAATTTCTTTTGCGCATAAGCATCCGATAGTCGGTGTGTTGGGATAATAACTCTTACCGTAATAAAACGACGGATCGACGGTTGTACCATGGGAAATTATTGCCGAGCGTCCTGCTTTTCCTGCATAATAAGTTCCCCAAATAGGGAAGTAATTTTTCCAGGATTCAGGTAAAAGGTTTGCATAGCGTGCCGGTGTCCAAACCGTATCTCCGGAATTTTTCTCATGGAAAAATGTTTCCGGAGTAGCTTCGAATGGCATTACTAATTGTATATTTGGTGTCCTACCAATATCCGCAAGCTTGGAAGTATCTATACCCTGAATTGAAAAGATACCTTGCGGAGTATTACCGTTGGTAATGTAAGAAGGGTAATCCGTAATTGAAAGTGCAAGTTGCTGAATATAAAAAATTGTTCCGTTATCGTTGCGGACAAAATTCCCGTCCGGTTTTCTAACTATTGCAATACCCGGGTAATCCCTGTCGTATCTTTGAATGCTGAAGATTACGGTATTGCCTGCACCGAAATTATGCGAAAGCAAATCAACTAAAGACGGTTTTTCATTTAAGTATTCTTTAATAGAGTTTGTTAAATTCGTGTTTAGCGAAAATAATATTGCGTTATCTTTCCAGTCTTCAAACTTATTCTGTAAAAGATTTGAAAAGTATGCCTTATTATTTTTATTATTCTTATCTCTTAAAAGATAATTAACACCCATTGCAAAAAATTTAGGATTGGTAGTTTTGCGAGTGATCTTTAAAACTTCGGAAGTATAACTGTCGGGATATAAAATATAAGCGGCTTCCAATAAATATCTTTGAAATCGGGTACTTCTTTGATCAAATGAATCCAGCGCTTTTCTTACTTCAGGGATGTATGACTTGTTCGTATCAAGCATTAATTCCATTGCATTGAATGCTTGGATCCAGTTCTTTTCCGTAGAATCGGTCAAGGGAAGTTTCATGTTATTAGGAATTACATTTGTATATAAATTTTTCTTATAAGCCTCCCTTGCTGCATTAGTTGTCCGCGGATCGATGAGTTTATTTCCTACTCTCTCAGGCGAATTATGAACAATGCAAGATAGATTAATAAAAGCAAATAATATTGTTAAATAACTTATATATTTTAGTAACCTCATAATAATCCCTGTTTATTTTGAAATTTCAACTCCGAATTCAAACACCGATTTTTCTCCCGGTTTAATTAAAACATCTTCTTTTAATTCGTTCCTGTTAAAAGCATTTGTAATAAATTTCATCGGTTCTATTGCTATGGAATTTCTCCTTCGTTGTGCAACCGTATCACCGGAGAATGCAAGAGTAACTCCTCCTTTTTGAAACAGAGTAATTTTTAATCCGTTAGCCGGATCGAAAATTGAAGCTTTGGAATATCCGTCCTTGTCTACTGCTAATTTTGAATAGCAGTTGTCCAGCACTTTTCCGTTTATTTTTCTGTTCACCGGAGGAATGCTTTCCCTAAAATCCAGTTGCGGAAAGTCATTAAGATTTCTATATGCCTTATCTCCGTCAAGCGGGATATTATTATTATCTAACATAATAATTTCTTCCGCGTTTAATGTAAATACCAGATCCTCAATTCCATGTTCGCCGGTTTTAAAATACGGATGCCAGCCCGGTGCAAAGGGTGCCGGTTTATTACCTAAATTATTAGCACTTATGGTTACTGCTAGTTTATCCGCTTCAAGTCTAAATTTTAATTCGATGTCCAGGGAGAAAGGATAGCCTTTAAATATTCCGGGTCTGATTTTATTAAGAGTTAGAACAGCTTCAATAGATTCATCAATTACATTAATATCTTTTACAGAAAAGGTTTCGTATGAAGTAAATCCGTGAATAACCTGGTTCCTCGGCGGTATTGGGTCTAAGATATATTTCGTTTCATTAACACTGTAAATGCCATCCGGTATTCTGTTTGCAAAAGGCATCATAATCCAGCAGCGTGCACCTTTTGCTGATTTAAATTCTTCCGGGGTGGCAAATCCGTCGAATATATCAATTAAAGTTTCATCCAAATTTATTTTGAAACTTAAAGGGGTACCGCCTTGTAAAGTAAATTCAAATTTACTTCCTTCTTCATCATCTGCAAGAATAATAGAATTATAATTACCGAATTTATTTTCTGAAAATTTATACCTACTCATAATAATTTTATAAATTGTTTTATCTTAACAATTGAACTATGTTTAAAATATAAACGCAAAAGTAATAAAAATTGAAAAGCAAAACGTAATTTACAGAATTAAATGTGTAATAATCCTTTAAAAAATTTTAACAAGTTGATCATTAGAATCTTATTCCAAGATATTTACGATAAAATCTCTTAGGTTTTTATTAAATTATCTTTCGGTATTAAAACGGTTTTTATATAAATGAGAGTTCTCGAAAATATTTCTCTTAAAAAATATAATACATTCGGTATTGATGCTAATGCCGATTATTTTGCTGAGATAACAAGTGAAAATGAATTACCTGAAGTAATTAGTTTTTCAGATAAAAAGAATCTAAACAAATTAATTTTAGGCGGCGGAAGTAATATTTTATTTACGGATAATTATCACGGCGCGGTAATAAAATTATCTATACCCGGAATAAAGATTATTGATGAAGATAGTTCAAATGTTTTGTTAGAAGCCGGTGCAGGAGTTAAGTGGCACAGCCTAGTTGAATATTGTGTTGATAGAAATTTGGGCGGTATAGAAAATCTTTCGTTAATTCCGGGAACCGTAGGTGCGGCTCCAATCCAGAATATAGGTGCATACGGCCGGGAACTAAAGGATGTTTTTGAATATTTAAACGCCTTTTCTCCGGAAGAAGGAACTATATGCAGATATTCTAAAAGCGAATGTAATTTCGGATATAGAGATAGTATCTTTAAAAGAGAATTAAAGGGGAAGTTAATTATTACCGGTATTGTAATTAAGCTGGATAAGAATCCTAAATTTAACCTGGACTACGGTACTGTTAGAACCGAAGTTGAAAAATTAAAATTAAAAAACATAACGGTAAAAGATATAAGTAATGTAATTTGCTCTATTAGAAAAAGTAAATTGCCCGATCCTTCTATAATAGGAAATGCGGGAAGCTTTTTTAAAAATCCTTTGGTCTTACCGGAAGAATTTTCGGAACTGAAAAAAAAGTTCCCTGATATTTTAGGTTACAGCGACGGGAATTTAGTTAAGCTTTCTGCCGGCAGGTTAATTGAAATGTGCGGATGGAAAGGAAAGAGAGCCGGTAATACGGGAGTTCATTCAAAGCAGGCACTTGTGCTTGTAAACTACGGCAATGCAACCGGCAAAGAAATTATTAAGCTGGCAGAGGAGGTTAGAAATTCCGTATATAAAAAATTCGGTGTTTTGCTTAAAGAGGAAGTAAACATCTATTAAAACGTGACCTGCGATATATAAGCATGCCTATCCTTTAGAAAACATAACTCCCTGCTTGCAATTATTTTTTTAGATAAGTAATTTTTATTACGGTTAGTACTAATTAAAATTTAATCCGGCCAAAAGCGGATCAAATAAATAACGGAGAGTAAGATGGAAAATCCAAAAGATGAAAACCAGTCTCTTTCTGCATATGAAAAAGCTGCAAAGGAAGGAATCGATCCACGATGTATTCCTCAAAAATTAAACGGGCCTGTACCGGAAGATAATCAAATTATTTATCCTGATTATCCTAAGTCTGATCACGAAATATGGAAATTTCTATATCAAAGACAAATGAAATTCTTGCCCGGAAGAGTCTGCGATGAATATCTAAACGGGGTAGAAAAATTAAACTTTACTTCCGAAAAAATTCCTGCTCTAAAAGATTTAAGTGCCGTCTTTAAGAAAACAACCGGATGGACAATTGCGCGTGTTCCGGGATTAATCGATGTAAATGATTTCTTCGCTCTGCTTAAAAGGAAAGTTTTTCCTTCTACCGATTATATAAGGGGGAAGGATGAATTGGATTACACACCTGCGCCGGATTTATTCCATGATATGTTTGGCCATATGCCTATGTTAACTGATCCGGATTTTGCAGCCTTCTATCAAAAATTCGGAGAAGCCGCACTTCATGCCGAAGGAGTAAAGCGCAAAGAACTTGAAACATTTCACTGGTTTACAGTAGAGTTCGGTTTAATAAAAAAAACCGAAGGAATGAGAATTTACGGTGCCGGTATTGTTTCTTCTCTCGGAGAGGTACAGCATGCTCTTTCCCCGGATGTAAAGGTAATGGATTTTGATCCGGAAAGAATTGTAGAACAGGAATATGATGTTTGGCATTTGCAGCCGGTTTTATTTGCAATTGAATCCTTTGAACAGTTGAAAGAAGGTTTTAAAGAGTGGACTAAAGAAAAAGGTTTGCTTAGATAATATAAATTAATTAAGGATCTTAAAGCTACAATTTTAAATTGGTTTGAGATACTTACTCCGGCAAGCCGGAATAAATATGAAAAATCCATTTTATTATGTAACGAAATTAATTAACTCAATCCTTTTTTTACCTAGATACAAGATATCCGCCTATAATAGCAGTAATTGGTTTAAGTTTCCCGTTTGCCGGATCAGCTTCCACAACAAAATTTTCGAGAGTTGTTGCACCTAGTAAGTAAAGTGAATCCTTGAGGCCAAATATTACCGAGCATATGTGAGTTTCTTTTAAGTCAGGTATAGAAAACAATGCTTCTCCTTCTAGCCGCCTATCGGTGCGTCCGTCGGCAAGAATAAATTCTCTGGAATGCAGTGGTTTTATTCCAATTTCCTGCAACTTGGTTTCAGGAATAAAACCGTGGAACGCTCCCGTGTCAACCCAAAAATCTTTTTCAAAAAAAGTTCAGGTTTGGCAGGATTTGAAACTTTTACATGAACTTTAAACATTCCCATCTTTATTTCTCTTTTTTTACAAAAATAAAGTAAATAAGACTGTTTGGAAAATCAATAAATCATTTGAAGTAGTTGAGAATTTTATTCTTCGCAGTAGTTTCATAGTTTAGAATATCATAAAGTGTACGGTATGTTTTTTTGTTCATTTTGTTTGGATTTAATGCGATAGATTTAATCAGATAATATCTCTTATTTATCATTTTATCGAAGTTTTCTTTATTAGTCAGCTTGCCCAAATCATTCACAACGGAATCGAATAAATTAAACGGGTTAAAAAGAACCACGGTTAAAAACAGTATACAGACCAACAGCAACTTTTTCATTTTTCTTGCACTTCGTTAATTTTTATATAAAGTTACAATTATAGTACCGGAAAAAAGGTATAAAATATTGAGTCATTCTATTAAGTTAAATAAATGTAATGCGCAGATATCTCGACAGGGATGAAAAATTTACTTATCGATAAAAATATATGCCCTTTTACAATACAGCAATTTAGCAATAAAACAATTTGGCAATAAAACAATTTGGCAATTAGACAAAAACAATTTCATGCTTACTTAAATCTATTGTCAGGTCTCGTCCAAGTATAAATAACATAATAATGCTGTTTTGTGCGAATCTTAATATTAGTTATATTCATAATGTCAATTCCCTGAAAATTCAAATAGGCAACATTACTTATGAACCCCTGGCGTGGACTAAAAAATTTACCGCGTAATTTGTGGATGCTGTTTACCGCTATGTTAATAAACCGGATAGGAACAATGGTGCTTCCGTTTCTGGCCCTCTATCTTACGCAAAAAGTCGGAGTAACAGTTGCTAAAGCCGGGCTTGTTTTAACCTTCTACGGAATTGGTGCCTTATTAACTTCCCCTTTTATAGGAAAGATTAGCGATAAATTCGATGCATTAAAAATATTAAAGTTGTCACTTGTAGTATCTAGTATATTTTTATTTGTATATCCGCTTATTAACGGTTTTATAAGTATATTAATTTTTACATTCTTTTGGTCAATAGTAAACGAAGCTTTTCGCCCTGTACTTCTTGCATTAGTGGCGGAAGCAGTACCGTCCTCTCAAAGAAGACCGGCTTATGCGGTAATAAGGCTTGCTGCTAATCTGGGGATGAGTATAGGCCCGGTGCTGGGCGGTGTTCTTGTACTGGTAAATTTTAATTTAATTTTTATTGTTGACGGAATAACTACAATTCTTGCTGGCATCTTTTTAATTTTTTCACCATGGCGTGCTAATCAAGTTAATGATGATTTTAACAACGGCATGCAGCCGGAAAAAATAGGCAATATATTTCAGGATAAAAGACTTATTTATTTTTTAGTTGCTCTTCTGCCGGTACCTATAATTTATTTTCAAATAAATGCTTCCATGCCTGTTTATTTGGTAAAAGATTTACACTTTAGTGAAACAACATACGGCATTGTATTTACAATAAACACTGTTCTAATAATTTTGGTTGAAGTTCCTCTTACCAACCTGCTTAATAATTGGTCTTATAGAAGATTGTTATCAACAGGTGCTTTGTTATGCGGTATAGGATTTGGTGCAATGGCGTTTATTAAGGATATATACGGATTAGTAATTACAATAATTATATGGACTTTCGGGGAAATGATTTTTTTCCCTTCAAGCTCTGCATACATGAGTGAAATTTCTCCTGAAAACAAGAGAGGTGAATACATGGGTGCATATCAAACCACGTTTAACCTGGCATTTGCATTCGGTCCATGGTTTGGTACTGCACTTTTGAGTTATTTCGGTTCTTCAATATTATGGATTACGGTTTTTGTAATAGGTTCTATAGCTTCCGTAATGATGTTGAAAATTAAGGCTAAGCCCTTAACAAAATTTAACGAAGAGGGAGAGGTTGCCGTTGGAAAGTGATCTAATAATTAACAGAGTGAAATAATTTTTTACCAACCATGGTAAATTTTTACCGTAATAATTTTCCGCATATGTAAAAATTTCGCACCGCCCGATAATTGAAATATTACTTCTTTGTCTAAGTTAATACTCTCGATTAAAAATTATAAAAACCATATTTAAAAAATTAATTGAAAAATTATAGAATTATTGCCTGAGGGATAATTAGTTCAGGCATTGGAAATATTTTTCCAGGCATAAATCAATCTTACGGTTTTGTAAAATATTTAATATGTACGCAAAAATAGAGCATTTTCCTGCTGGCATGATTTTGTATATTGTTTTGGCTGACGATATAACTGAATGAATAAACCAAAAGCTATTTGTGAAGATTTTGTCCCAATAAATGTAATTAAATAGTTAGCATATGAAAAAAATAATTAACCAAGAGGTACATGATGAAAAAAATTGTTAGTGTTTTATTTACGTTCGTGTTCATTTTTTGCCTTGCCGGGATTAATAAAGCCCAGCCAAATCCGCCTAAAAATTTAACGGCAGTGGAAGGGAGTTGGCAAAACTATACTTTTGTTCGTTTAAATTGGCAGGCAGATCCAAAAGGACCGATGAGAGACATTTATTTTAATATTTATAGAAAAGACGGTGCAATTAGCGACAGCGGTTCTTTTAAAAAATTATATTCCCGCATTCCAATGAATACATGGATTGACAGATTTGTTCAAAAAGGACAGACATATTCTTATTATGTTACGGCAGAAGACAGATCGGGTGAAAGCGGACCCTCGGACACGGTTGAAATTTCTTTAGACACAGCAATTGTAAAAGCTACGGTATCGGGGATACTTACAGATCAAAATACGGGGCAGCCGATTATTTACGGAAAGATAAGATTTATCCCTGTTTTCGGATGGGGAATGACCAATGTTTTTACGGATAGTACCGGTGAGTTCACTGCACATCTTTTCCCGGGAACATATTTAATATATTCAACTGCGCCGGGATATTTCCCCGAATATTATGATAATGTAAGAGATATTTTTAGAGCTGAAAAAGTTACTTTAAAATCAGGCGACAGTTTATCCGTAAATATAGCACTAACTCAAAAAGCTCCTCCGCAAAGATTTATGTTAAGCGGCTCAGTGAAAGATTCTCTTGGTAATCCGCTAAAGGCTGAAATCAGTGTTTATAACGTTGCCTCCAATACATTCCACCGCCGTATCTTTAGAGCAGTAACGGATAGTTCCGGTAATTATACTGTTAATGTTGGGCAGAGCGATACGGTTGTTGTGTTTGCTCATCCTTTTAACAAAGATTATCTCTCAGAATTCTATAATGATAAAACCAATTTCCTGGATGCCGATAGAATTCCTATCGATAGCAATGTTTCCAATATAAATTTTGTTCTCGAGCATAAACCTGTTTATAATAACGGAATAAGCGGTACCGTAACCGGCGACAGCGGAGAAGGCGTTAGTTCAATTATTTTTGCAATAAGACTCGGGAACAAAATTCGTTTCAACCACGGCAGAATTTCAACTTTAACGGATTCTCTGGGTTCCTACCAATTTACAAATTTATATCCGGGTTATTATATTCTGCTTGCTATTCCGCAGGATGATTATCTTCCTACGTTTTTTAGATACGACAGCACACAGACATTACGCTGGAAAAATGCCGACTCTGTTATGGTAGATTCCAATGGTATGGTAACCGGAATTAATTTTACGGTTAAAGCAATACCGGATTCGGGTGCCAATACCGTTAACGGAAGAGTTGTTGATAATGCCGGTAATCCTGTAGCGGGTACCATGGTTCTTGCTACTGATCAAAACCAGGAAGTATATTCTTACGGCATAACCAATGCGAACGGTAATTACACAATAAGCGGTTTAATTCCCGGCAGCTATTCCATAACCCCGGAGAAGTATGATTATAATTCAACACAGTCCAGCGATGTTACGGTGGATTATAATACTGCATATTCGGCGACTGCATCATTTTCTATTACGCCGGAATCCGTTACATCTGTTAAGCAAAGCAGTAATACGGTTACAAATTTTGTATTGAACCAAAATTATCCGAATCCTTTTAATCCCACCACGGTAATTAGCTACAGCATACCTAATGAGACGAGGGTAACCTTAAGGGTGTACAACATTTTAGGTAAAGAAGTAGCTACACTTGTTAACGGAGAGAAGCCTGCAGGTAATTATAATATTATATTCAACGGAAGTAACCTGGCGAGTGGAGTTTACTTCTATCAATTAACTGCCGGCAACTTTATGGCTACCAAAAAACTTATGCTGATTAAATAATCTATTCAGGTTCTATTTTTAAAGGGCTGTCCTGTTGGGCAGCTCTTTTTTTTATTTTTTGGATATTTATTTCAAATTAGTTTATAATTATAGGCAATTCTTTTTTCTCTCTTTATAATATTAGTAACTTTTTATTAAATTCCCGCGCTGTTTTTTTTACGATTATAATTTATTCAAAGGCCGTACTCAAATGATTGTTATTCTAAAACCAAATACCGATGAAAATTCCAATGCTTTTAAGAAGACATGGGATTATTTAAACAAACTGGAAAATATTAAAATCCAAAAACATATAGTTGAGGGAAAGTTTCAACGCTTAACGGAAATATACTTGTTCGGAGATACATTAGCTTTAAGTAAAGAGCCGATTGAAGCACTACCCGCAGTTGATCGGGTTGTCCGCGTATCTCAGGAATATAGAATACTCGGCCGGCATAAAGATAAAAAGAGAGCTACCGGATTTGAATATAACGGTGTGCGTTTCGACCAGGACAACTTGAATATTTTTGCCGGACTTTGTGCGGTGGATACAAGAAAAAATGTTGAACTGATGATGAAAGCTCTTAATCAAAACGGGTTGTTATGCACAAGAATGGGTGCCTATAAACCGAGAACAAATCCTTATTCTTTCCAGGGCTTTGGTAAAGATTGTCTGCCGTATGTTTTCGAACTGGCAGGAAAGTATTCAATTAAAATAATTGCAATGGAAGTAACTCATGAAAATCATATTAAGGAAATAGTAAATGCTCTTGAGGAAACCGGTAACCCGACCGGAGTAATGCTTCAGGTAGGTACGCGGAACACTCAAAACTTTGAATTACTAAAATCAATCGGCAGGCAGAACAAATTTCCGGTTCTTCTAAAAAGAGGTTTTGGAATTACACTTAACGAATCACTGAATGCAGCCGAATACCTGGCAAGTGAAGGTAACGCAAGAGTTGTCTTTTGCCTCCGCGGGATGAAAACATCGTTCTCCGATCCGCATAGGAATATGGTAGATTTTAGCATGGTTCCCGTTATTAAAAGATTAACGCGGATGCCCGTTTGCATTGATCCGTCCCATTCGGTTGGTTCAAGAGAAAGCTCACCGGAAGGAATACCGGACATATTCCATGCAACCAACCAGGGAGTAATTGCCGGTGCAAATATGGTATTGGTAGATTTTCACCCCGACCCTATACATGCATTGGTTGATGGTCCTCAGGCACTTTTAATTAAAGAGCTTCCAAAGTTTTTGGAAAGCATAAACATTGCCAAGGAATCGTATGAAAAAATAAAGGATTTGTTTGCCGCCGGTAAAATCAACAAATAATTAAAGACAAGCTTTTAATTATTCGGAGTATGTGTTGAATCCTTTATAAACAATAAGCATCAAATGACTAAATTGTTGTATTTTTACCTGATAAAAATGGTAAGGAAAAAATGAAAATAGTAAAAAATATTATTCCGCTTTTTATAATTGTATCTTTTTTATTTTATGCCGGATGCAGCAGCAATGCAAAAGATAATTCATTGCATTGGTATACTAACCTTGCAAAGGCAGAGCAGGCTGCACAAAAAGTAAATCGGCCGATATTGGTAGACTTTACGGGTTCGGATTGGTGCATTTGGTGTAAGAGACTTGACAACGAAGTCTTTTCTAAAGATGAATTTAAAAATTATGCAAAGAATAATCTTATTCTGGTAAAAATAGATTTCCCGGAAAAAATTCAACAGACCCCCGCTACAAAATATTACAATCAGCAGTTAGCCCAAAGGTTCGGAGTACAGGGATTCCCAACCATATTTCTTTTAAGCAGTAAAGGTAATCCTTTAGCACAAACCGGTTATCAACCGGGAGGTGCGGCAAAGTATGTTCAGCATATAAAATCCTTACTTTAGAAACTGTTGTAGCACAATAGTATTCTGTAATAGAAATTTATTTATTATTTTTTTTACTTCATCTTCAGCGAAGATATCCGGAAAGTAATATCTTTTTTTATATTTGGCTTATTCTATCATTTTGAACCTAATGACACCGCAAGTAAAAACCATGCTGCATGCGGTAGCCATTGCTCTTCCCATCTCCAGTCATAATCTTTATGAGTTACGGAATACGGGACACAATAATCAATACCGGATGGATTATTAAGGCCTGCAGTAATTCCGTTGCTAATGCCGCCGGGGCAATTTGTATATTGATAAGATCCGAAAAACATATAATTAGGATTATTTCTTCCTGAACCATACAGCATACACGAATCGAATGGATTTAATCCCAAAATCCAATTTAACTGGTCATCGGCATAAGATTGGAGTTCATCATAAAACTTTTTATCATGTTTAAAATAATGCGAGGCTTCTCGTGCAGCGGCTGCCAAAGAAGCTAACCTTGCATTTTCGCCCTGCCACCAGGGTGCAGCTTCCGTGTTATGAGGGAAAAAGAAGCTTGTATATTTTTTACCGCTGCTGTCCTGCACAAGCTGTCTTGCATATCCGAACGGATTATTTACTTCATTTGTTACTTTTAATTCAAACTCAAGAGATTTTTTTATTGTTTCCAGCACTTTGGGTTTTACCGAATCATCTGCTATATCAAGATATGATAAAAGACTTATTACAGGAAATCCTGCATCCGAGGGGTGAAAAAAAGGACGGTCATTATTATCGGCACGCCAGTAATTATGGTATTTGCCGTTTGAAATTAAACGGTTCATTAATTTGTTTGCCCTATGTGCCGCATACAATTTATATTTTTTTTGCTTTGTAGCTTTGTATAATTCAATTGATGCTATTAAAGCACAGTAATCATCTATAATATTTTCCTTGCCGTCGTTTGTCAGACTAAGATTATTTTTTTCAAGGTATGCAAAAGCATCTTCGGCAGTTTTAAGATATCGGGAATTACTAAACTGCCC
>JBJKQP010000210.1:0-17752 GCA_046705105.1 Ignavibacteriaceae bacterium
CGGAAATGTACTTCCAGGAAACCAGGCAAAAACTTGATACCAACATTGCTTCCCATATTGCCGCCTATAATAATTTCTTTTCCGGCGATTCTTTAAACCAAGCAGTACTTAAAGAAGTTTTTCATAATGTAATGGTAATCAATCCGAGTATAGAAGTTTACCTGCTTGATACAACCGGTAAAATCCTATCTTATTATGCTCCGAACGAATCTGTGCTGCTGAAAAAAGTTCCGTTAAATTCGATTAATAAATTTATTAACTCGAAAAAAGAAACTTTTCTAATGGGAGTAGATCCGAAAAATCCCTCTGTAAAGAAAGCCTTTTCCGCAGCTAAAGTTTTTGATCATGGTAAATTCATGGGATATATTTATGTAATTCTCGGCGGGCAGGAATATGAAAATGCTTCTCAGTTGCTCTTCGGCAGTTATATTCTTAGGCTTGGTATAAGGTCTATGATAATTGCTTTAATCGCCGCCTTAATAATCGGCTTACTTGCAATAGGATTTATTATTAGAAACATTAAGAATATTGCCGGGGTAATTAGAGAATTTAAGGAAGGAAACTTGCATGCCAGAATAAAACTAAAGAGCAAAGGCGAACTGCTGGAGTTCGCAAATTCATTTAACAGCATGGCGGATACTATAGTAAGCAATATTGACGAGATTAAAAAGATGGATGTGCAAAGGAGAGAACTTGTCGCAAACGTATCCCACGACCTTAGGACACCGCTTTCAATTATACGCGGGTATATTGAGACCGTTTTAATTAAAGAAGATTCGCTTTCTCATACGGAAAGGAAAAAGTATCTTGAATCAATCTTAAAAAGTACCGACAGGCTGTCAAATCTCGTTGAAGAATTATTCGAACTCTCCAAACTGGAAGCTAAAGAAAAAATTCCCTCGGAGGAAATTTTTTCACTTGCCGAATTGCTGCAGGACATTCATCAAAAAAATTTAATTACAGCACAGTCAAGAAATATAAAATTTGAACTCAATATGCCTGATTCCTTACCATTTATTAAAGCCGATATAGGCATGATTGAGAAAGTATTTCAAAATCTACTTGATAATGCATTCAAGTTTACACCTTCCGGAGGCAAAATTAATTTATCGCTTCTAAGAAAAGGAAACAATTTAATTGCTGTATTATCGGATAACGGTCATGGCTTAAGTGAAGAAGAAACTCTGCATTTATTTGATCGTTATTATCAAGGGAAACGAATTTCTACCGGCAAATCAAGCGGCAGCGGACTGGGCCTTGCTATCGTAAAAAAGATAATAGATCTGCATGGATTCGATATTAAAGTAGAAAGCAACCCTGATAAAGGTACAACTTTTATTTTAACATTCCCCGTATGTGAGGATAAAAAATTATTTTAAATTGTGTTAATCCGCTAAATCGTTTTTCCGTTTATTTTTTTAAAAATTAAATTTATCCCTGTTTTTCTTCAAAAATTTTTTTCAATTCATCATAGTTTTTTGTAACTCCCAAAGCAAGCATAAGTTTTATTCTGGCTTTTTGTCCGTTTAGAAATTCGGCAAAAATCACACCGATTTTATGCAGCCATTTACCGGCACCCGGATAACCGTAAATATCAAGCGTTTCCCCGGCAGGGCATCTGGAAACTAGTATAACAGGAATTTTTTTATCAACAGCATATTTAATTCCTTCAAAAGCAGCCGGCGGCACATTCCCTACTCCAAGAGCTTCAACAACAATTCCTTCGGTACCGCTGTCTACGGAATAAATAAAAAACTTTTCGTTCATACCTGCGTAAACCGTAAGCAAATCCACATTGGAAACAACGGTATCCGTATTAATAGTTTCCAATTTTCTCGGCAGCCGGTTAAGAATAACTCTGCCATCCTGAACAAAACCCAATGCCCCGAAATCCAGGCTGCGGAAAGTATCAATTTCATCCGTGTAAGTTTTAGTAACTTCGCTTGCAGCATTTATTTCACCATTAAGACAAACCAAAACTCCAAGGTTTCTGCAATTCGGATTTAAGCAAACATGAATTGCATCCAATAAATTCCTGGGACCGTCCCAATCTGGTTCGGAGCTGTTTTTCATCGAACCGATTACGACTATAGGGACAGAAGTTTTTATAGTTAAATCAAGAAAATATGCAGTCTCTTCCAATGTGTCGGTTCCATGAGTGACTATGACTCCGTCATAATTATTTTTATTAAGCAGTTCTTTTATCTTATTTGATAATTTCAGCATAAGTTCGGGCGTCATATGCGGACCGGGGTATTTTCCGAAATCATAACATGTTATATCCGCAAGTTTTTCGGCTTCCGGAATTTTGGACATTAATTCTTCACCGGAATACCGCGGCACTGCTCCGCCGGTTTCTTCGTCTATCATCATAGAAAAAGTTCCGCCCGTAAATACAACCAATATACTATTCATAACATTCCAATTTTTTCAAAGAAATATAATACAATTTGGTATATCAAAATATGAGTAGAGTCCATTTTTATTTTTTTGAACGACTAAATTTTTAAAAACACTAAACCGATACAATAGCTTAAAAACACTTGAAGATGGTTTGTTCTTAAAGTATTTTTGAAGAAATATTAACGGAGAATTATTATGTTAATGGTGCAGGATGTCGATTTAACGCCAAACCCGCAGGCTTTAAAGTTTATACTCAACGAAAAATTGTTGAATTATGAGACCAGGCAGTTTGGCAATAAGGAAGAAGCTGAGAGTGATCCGCTGGCAAAAGGTATTTTTGAACTTAGCGGTGTTGTTTCTGTTTTTTATATGGATAGGTTTGTTACGATTGAAAAATCCAAAGATACAAACTGGGGACAAATACAAAGACCGTTTATAAATTTCTTAAAATCATTCGATAAAAATTTAATTCCCAAAGAAAATGAATCCAAACCTTCCGCTGAAACCGAAAGCAAATTGTTAAACCAAATTAATGAAATTCTGGATAATAGGGTTAGACCTGCGTTAGCCGGCGACGGAGGAGGATTGCAGGTGCTCGGTATAGAAGGGTATTCAGTTAGAATCCATTACCAGGGTGCATGCGGAAGCTGTCCCACAGCTATTAGCGGAACCTTAATGGCTATTGAAGGATTACTTAGACGCGAGATACACCCTGCAATAGAAGTTATACCGGCATAAAATCATTTTTATTGCAGGTTATTTATTCAGGTTAACTGTTTTCAAAGATATGTTTAATAGCTTTAAGGGGCTGACTAAAAAGTAATTTTCTGTTAAAAAAATTTGTGGAAATCCGTTAAAATCAGCGTCATCAGCGTTCTATTTTTCAGAAAGATATTACTTTTTAGTCGGCCCCTACGGCTAATTCAATATAAAACAATAATAACATGAAGAACAAAGAAAATTTATATTTTGCTTCTTCGGATATTGCCGGTATTAATTTCAAAATTTTTTCTTCTAATAAAGGGATAGTAAAAATTCTTTTAAATAAAGATGAAGTTTTAAAACCTCAAAACCAGACTAATCTCCGTACCGATGATCCTTATATGTTTAATGTTTTTATCGAACTTGAAGAATATTTACATCTGAACAGGAAAAACTTCGGCGTACCGATGGATATCCGCGGAACGGATTTTCAAAAACGAGTTTGGCAGGAGCTTCTTAAGATACCTTACGGTAAAACCGTATCCTATAAATTTATTGCGAAACAACTCGGGGACGAAAAACTTATTCGTGCAGTAGGACGTGCCAACGGTGCAAATCCGATACCTGTAATTATCCCCTGTCATAGAGTAATAAATGAAAACGGTTCATTAGGCGGTTATTCGGGCGGTATAAATATTAAAGAAAAACTATTAAAACTTGAAGGAAGTATCACACCAGATTTATTCGGATAGTTATATTTAACAAGAAATCAATTTCGGTTCTAGAAAGTATGGATTTTAAGAAACCGAAATTGATTTCCGAAATTAAATTATTAAGCTGCCTGTTCCGTACCAAGCTCTATAACTTCGTCGCTTTCTTCCTGAAAATACATCTGGCCAAAATTACTCTGAATAATTCTATTGAGTTCATCCTGGTAAAAGAATTTTTCTTCTCCGAAAGCAGGTCTCAGTTCGGATAGCCATGTAGCATGCGGATCATAATGGGCAAAGAAAGGACGCTTGCACCATTCAGGGTTGCGTGCCTGAAGTAAAGTTAAAACAAAAACTTTTTCACCATTAATTTCCGTAATTCCTTCAATGGCTATCTTACCGGGTAAAGCAGACATGGAAGGACCTCTAACCGTTCTGCTGAGTCCGGAAACCTGGATAAACGCTTCTCTAAAAATTTTATATGCCCTTGCGAGAGGTATTGCAAAATAATTTTTTGCACCGGTATTTCTCTCAACAAAGAAATAATAAGGAATGCACCCCAGGTTTACCTGGTCTTTCCACATTCTCGCCCAAACATCAGGATCATCATTTATATGTTTGATTAGGGGAGACTGCGTTCTGATTTCGGCGCCTGTATTCCTAATCCTTCTAATTGCTTCATGGGCCACATCCGTTGATAATTCTACCCAATGATTGTAGTGTCCCATTATTGCAAGATGTTTCCCTGAATTTACAACCTTCTCAAACAAACGGAGTACTTCGTCTGCTTCTTTATCGGTAACATATTTGTAGGGCCAATAAGCAACCGATTTGGTTCCTATCCGGATAGAAGTTATATGATCAAATTCCGGGGAAAGCAGAGGTTCAATATAGGCTTTAATATTTTTAATATTCATAATCATCGGGTCGCCCCCTGTCAGCAAAACATCGGTAATGTTTTTGTGCCGTCTTAAATAATCCTGGAAACGATTCGATTCATCCGTTGCAAGATGGAGATCTTTTATACCGACAAACTGTGCCCAGCGGAAACAAAATGTACAATATGCATGGCAAGTTTGCCCGCTGGAGGGAAAGATTAATGCAGTTTCCCTGTACTTATGCTGCACGCCCAGAACAGATTCATCATTCAATATAGGAACATTAACCGTAGTTTGAGCCGCTGGATGGGGATTAAGCTCAAGCCTTATTTCATTTGCTGTTTGCCGTATATCGGCAGGCGAAGAATTTTTCATGAGTACGTCAGCCATTCTTTCAAACTGATTATCGGTTAGCATTTCCTTTTGCATAAATGTTAACTGAAACATCGGGTCTTCGGGAATGTTGTTCCAGTCAATCAATTCTTCAACTACATAATTATTTGAACGAAACGGAAGCACATTAGCAACTACCTTTAGAGCAAATTTTTCCTCTTCGTTTAACAACTGCAGTTGGGGGATGCTATCTATATCCCTTAGGCTATAGAATTTCATCTTTTTGGGGGTAATCATCCTTACACATCCTCCTTTCTGTCTTTAATTGGTTAATAGCTGCTTATTAAAAGCAGTAACTTAAGCGAGTTTATTTTATAAACTGATAGTATTAATTCGTAAGGTTAAATGAAAACTTAAATCTACTTCGGGTTCGTGGCTGAAGGGTAATATAAGAAATATTTTGAATTAATCAAGTGAAATTTTCAAACTTCAAAATAAAATTAGAAATGAAATATTGGAATTAAAAAAAGCGGTAATAAACCGCTTAAAAATGGATTTTTTTTATTATTATTTAATTTCGGATACTTTATTTATATCGTCAATCTTTACAAATCTTTCGTTGAATTTATAAGAACCTTTTGCGGTTTTAATTGATTTAATAAGTTTAACACTAACAGTCGTATCCTTTTTTTTAGCTTTTGCCTTATCTGCGAATGATTGCGTCTTAGCCATTTTTTCCTCCTTAAAATTTAAGTGGGCAAATATAGAAAATACCGGGTAAAAATAAAAGGAATAATTTCAAATCAGGTCTTTAAAAACAGCATTTGTTATTTTTTGTAAATCAAGCGGGGAAAGATTAACCTGCATTCCTCTAATACCTGCACTTACATAAATTTTTTCAAAAAGTTGTGCGGTTTCTTCGATAAAAGTCGGATACTGTTTTTTCATTCCGATTGGAGAACACCCGCCGCGAATGTAACCGGTAATCGGAAATAATTCTTTTACTTTTACCATTTCTATTTTTTTATTGCTGCTTGCGGAAGCCGCCTTTTTTAAGTTCAGTTCTTCGGTTACGGGAATGCAAAAAATATTTATACCGTTTTTATCGCCGTTTGCAACTAAAGTTTTAAATACCGTTGCCGCATCGGCCGTAATTTTTTTTGCAACGGTTTCGCCGCTTAAATCATTTTCATCAACTTTATAAGAAAATACGGAATGGATTATTTTATGACTTTCTAAAATTCGTATTGCGTTTGTTTTTAACATAAAAAACAAAAATTTATTTCTTTTAAAATGCAGCACTATAATAATGGAAGGCTAGTTATTATTCAAACTTTGTTTTAGTTCCTCATATGTAAGATTATAATTTTCCGCATTAAGCAAAAATTTTGTGTACGGGTGATCCGGCCTGGCAAATATTTTTTCAATTGCACCCTGCTCAACAATTTCACCCTTATATAAAATTAAAACATTATCACACAGCTTCCTTAAAATTTTTAAATTGTGTGCAATGCAAATCATAGTAGTGCCGTAAGTTTTGTTTATCTTTTTGAAAAGCATTAAAAGGTTTAATTGAGATTCCGCATCCTGTGCGGAAAAGGGTTCGTCAAGAATAAGTATTTCCGGTTTAACGGCAAGAATTCTTGCAAGTGCTGCTCTTTGTTGCTCTCCGCCGCTTAGTTCATATCCTTTCCTTTTCCATAATTCTTCGGGAAAATTTAACGATGTAAAAATCTCTTTCTTTTCATTTTTTATTTTGCTTTTATCCCCGGTTCTTATAAAAATTGCTTCCTCAATTATACTGTTAACCGTTCTAAGCGGATTTAAAATTTCACCGTTATTCTGAAATAAAATTTGTACGGGGCTAACTTTTTTCTTTTCCCATTCCCTGTCAAAGTTAAAAGTAATATCTCCTTGATTTTGGTGAAGCACACCGGCTAAAATTTTTGCCAGAGTAGTTTTACCCCCGCCGGATTCACCGGCAATGCCAAGTATGCTGCCGCGTTCAAGTTCAAATGAAATATTTTTTAATATAGTTTTTTCCCCTTTGCTTAAACCCAAAAGGCTGTTATCCGCAGCTTTGTATAATAATTTATCAACTTTTAGTAAAATACTCATTCGCTTAATTTTTCATATGCATTTAGAAAATTTTCCAGTTCACTATAATTGTGAACTTTAAAGAATTCATTTACAGTTAAAAATTCGGATAGCTTGCCGTTATTAAGGAAAGCAATTTTGTAACTTACCTTTTCCGCAAATGAAATATCATGTGTAACCAATAAAGCGGTATTGCTGCCGTTATTTACAAATTCTTTTAATTTTAATAGAAAAAGATTTGAATTAGCTAAGTCAATTCCTGATGTCGGTTCATCAAGAATAATAACCCGGGGATGTGCCAGAAGGACTAAAACAAAATTAATTCTCTGTGCCATACCTCCGCTTACTTCGTAAGGATATAGTTTATACAGTTCATCTTTTGCAGGCAGAAGAAAATATTCCAGCAGAGGAGTTATTTCTTCGGCGTTTTTAGTTAATCTTTCGAAATAGTATTCGAATGTTTTAAGATGATCAAAACTGTTAACCGCATCCTGGAAAACGTACTTTATTTTGTTCTTTCTTAAATTTATAAGTTCGGATTTATTAAGCGTAAGAATGTTATTGCCTTCAAAAAAAATATTACCTTTAACCGTATAAAATCTTTTATCAAGCAGACCGGTAAGAGATTTTATGAGTGTGGTTTTCCCCGTACCATTTATCCCGAGTACCGCAAATATTCGGTTTTCTTCCAGTTCAAACTTAGCATTACTTAAAATAGTCTTTTTATTATTTATTATAAGTTCACTAATATCTACTTTCAGCATATTTTACGAATTATTTTTTTGCATTTAACGAACAAAATAATAAATTAACGGCAAAATTATTACCATTAATTTTATTTTTGCCGTATATGAAAAATAAAAGAATTTTACTTCTTTTCTTACTTATACTTCTAGGCGTATTAAATTCATGCCAAAAAGAAATCCCGGTTAATAATAACCGTGTAGTTGTTGCGATATCTTCGGATATCGAATCGACAAATCCTATGTTTGCCTTTACATTAAACGAAGGCAATATTACGGAGCTTCTTTATGCAAGCCTTGTGCGGCATAAATGGAATTTTGCCGAAGGGAAAATGGAATCATTACCGATGCTTGCAAAAAGCTGGAAGTGGAGTAAAGATTCATCTTCTATAAATTTAAAATTGAGGAATGATGTTAAATGGTCGGATGGTAAGGCATTTACCGACAGCGACGTTGTTTTTACTTTTGATGTTTATTCCGATCCGCTTGTGCAGAGCAGATATTACGGTAATTTTAAAAATTTCTATACGGACAGTTCCCAACATGTAAATTTACAAAAAACTTTTAAGCTTAACGGTCCCTACAATCTAACAATAAATTTTAAAAAAGGAAGTATTCCCTCGTTCTTTGATATCGACTTTCCTATCATCCCCAAGCATGTTTATGATGATATTAGCAGAAAAAATTTGGTTACCACAGAGAAAGAAATTAAACCGGTAACCGACGGACCTTTTTTATTAGCAAGCTGGGAAAAGAACCAGGCTATAATTTTAAAGCAAAATAAAAATTCTTTTTTATATAACCCAAACGGAATTAAAGAGCTGATATTTAAAATTATACCGGATTATAATTCCCAATTAACTCAGCTTAAAAAAGGAGAGATAGATTATATGACATATATAAAAGCCGGTGATGTGGCAGATTTGGAAAAAGATGAAAACCTTAACGTAAAGTTCCTTAAAGGCACATCTTACGATTATATCGGGTGGAATAATATTGATCCCCAAATATATGAGAAAAACAAGAAGATTGTTTCAAATAAATTGTTCGGCAATCCGGTTGTAAGAACTGCGCTATCATATGCAATAAACAGGAACGAAATTTTAAGGGAGTTTCTGGATAATTACGGTGAGCTTGATGTGGGCCCTATTTCACCTATATTCAAATCGATAATTGATACTTCGTTAAAGCCTCTGCCTTACAATCCTGATAAAGCAAAACAGCTTTTGGCTTCCGTAGGATGGAAAGATGTTGATAATTCAGGTGTGTTAAAGAAAAACGGACGGAAATTTTCTTTTACCTTAAATTATCCTTCGGGCAATCCGCTTAGAGATTTTGCTGCTAATGTTATTCAAAATAATTTAGAAGCAATCGGAATAAATGCTAAACTTGAAAAACTTGAGCCCGAAGTATTTTTCCAAAAAATGTTTGCAAGAGAATTAAATGCATGGATATCCGGCTGGTCGATTCAAATACCGGTAGATATGAAAATCATGTGGCATTCTAATCTTGATAAAGGCCAGTTTAATGTTGTAAGCTTTCAAAACAAAACTGTTGATATGCTTCTGGGCAAGATTGAAAAGGAAAAATCGGAAACAAAAAGAGACAACTTATATAAAAAAATTCAGGATATTATTTATAAAGAACAGCCGGTTACATTTTTATACTGGTTGGACAACATTATAGCTTATAATAAAAGGATTCGGAATGTTACCATAACACCGCTGGGTCCATTAAGCGATTGCAGTGAGTGGTCTATTAAAAAATAACTTTAAATGAAAAAAGAAATTCTTAAAATTTTGCTAAGAAGGATTTTAGCCTCCCTGCTTGTTTTATTTTTATTAATTACTTTTCTTTTTTTCCTTTTAAGAATTTCACCGGGCAAACCGTATCAAAAATTCGTTTCGCCGGAATTAAGCCCCAAACTATCTTCACTTGTAAAAGATTCTTTTGATCTGAACGGATCGCTGTTTGAACAGTACAAATCATTCATAGTTAATTTGTGCAGCGGTAATTTTGGTATATCATATACTTACAGACTTCCGGTTACAAAAGTAATCTCAATGTACCTTCCTTTCACGCTTATTTTCTCAATGCTTAGTTTCATAATTCAAATTAGTTCTGCTTTTTTTCTTTCTCTTCTTTCGGTAAAAAAAATTAACGGAAGTCTGGATAAAGCAATAAATAAAGCAAGTCTTATGATTTATGCAATTCCTTCTTTTGTAATTGGCGTTGCACTTATTTATATTTTTTCTGGAGTGCTGGGTTTGTTTCCCACATCCGGTTTAAGCTCATTCGATTCAGGATCATTCACATTTTTCCAGAGGCTGCTTGATTATGCAACTCATATGGTGCTTCCATTAATTACATTATCGTTGGGCGGTGCTGCCGTATATTATAAATATTTAAGAGATAATTTAATTGAAGTTTATAACAAACCTTTTGTCGAAAATTTACGAATGCACGGTTTTACCGAAAGAGAAATTACAAGAAAACATGTAATTCCCAATGCAGTAAGTCCGCTTATTGCAGTTGCGGGAGTTGAACTCGGACTGCTGTTCGGAGGAGCTTTAATTACCGAGGTTATTTTTGCTTTGCCCGGAATGGGCAGGCTTACAGTTAACGCAATACTGTCGCGTGATTATCCGCTTGTTATAGGCTGTACCTTTGTAGCGGGTGTTTTGGTTATCATTACAAATTTAATCGCCGATTTGGTAAAAGCAAAACTTGATAAAAGATTATTAAAAGGGATTCTGAACTAGATGCATTTTAAAATTAAAATTTGGCATTTATTAATTTTAATTTGTCTTCTAATTTTTATTATAAGATTTAGCCTTATAATAAATACATACATTCTTGCCTTTGACTTTGTTTATTTGCTGGTTACCGAATTCTCAAAAGCCGCCGGGCAGTTTAGTTTTTCTTTAATCGATTCAATACTTTCTGCATTCCTTATTTTTATTGTTACGGTGCTGGCATTTGTTAAAAGAAGAAAATCATTACTGGATAAACAAATTAATTTTACATCGTCTGTAATTACGGTTCTTTTAATATTTTTTCTGTTAGCTCCGCTCGTAACGGCTGAAAACCCGGATTTTCAAAAAAACCTTTCCGTAACAAAGCTGCTTCCGCCTTTTAGCAAAGTTAAAGTACTTCATCTTAAAGTAAACAATACCGGGAACAAATCTTTATTTTATTATTTCCTTATACTTAAAAATGAAGTTGTAAAAAGATCTTTTAACGAAGATATTATTCTTGCCGACAGTATTGTTACTTCCCGAAAAATTTTATATTATCAGGGCGGAATTGCTAATGAAATTCCGGCAGGAAAATTATTAATTAAAAACGGAAGACCGGTTATTACTACTAAATATTTTCTTTTGGGAACCGACGAACTTGGAAGAGATATTTTTTCCAGGCTGGTTTACGGAGCCAGGATTTCTTTATTTGTAGGTTTGGGATCCGTATTAATATCTCTTGTACTAGGATTAAGCTTGGGATTTCTAGCCGGATATCCCGGGGGTATAATCGATTCATCTTTAAGCAGGTTTACGGATATGTTTCTTGCTTTCCCGGTAATATTTTTAATTATACTTATTCTTGCTTTGTTCGGAAATTCCCTTTTAAGCGTTATGGTAGTTCTCGGATTTTCCGGGTGGATGAGTCTGTTTAAAATAGTACGTGGCGAAGTAATATCGTTAAAAAATAAAGATTTTTTTATTTGTGCAAAATTAATCGGGCTTTCCAAGCCACAGCTTCTTTTAAGAGAAGTACTGCCTGTAATACTTGCACCAATTACGGTTAATCTGGTATTTCAATACGGTAACGTAATTTTGGCCGAAGCTGCATTAAGTTATCTGGGACTCGGAACCGGAAGTACATACCCTTCCTGGGGCTCAATGATAGAGGCCGGGCAAAATTATTTATCGCAAGCCTGGTGGATGATTTTTTTCCCCGGACTTATTTTATTTTTAACTTTATATACGGCAAATAATTTAGGTAAGGAAATTAATTTATATTTTAATCCCCGGATAGAATATGGTAAATGAAAAATATTTAATTAAAAAGCAGCTTGGTAAAGGAAGAAGCACGGTATTTTTATGCGAAGATATTGATTTCCCGGGTAAAGATATAGCGATAAAAATTTTATCTCCGGATGCAAACTCAGAGGAAGTTAAAATTTTTCAAAATGAATTTTTCACACTTCAAAAACTTAATCATCCTAACATTGTAAAGGCAATAGAAGACGGTACCGTTCTTAAAACAGATGACGGAGAAAAAGAAATTTTAAAGGGAAGTAAATTTTTTACTCTTGAATGTGTTGAAGGAGCCGAATTATTAAAATACCCCGGTTTAAAAAATGAAGAAACATTAAAAGAAATAATCAAGCAGGTTTGTTCCGTTCTCTATTACCTTCATATCTCCAATTACATTTATTATGACCTAAAACCGGAAAACATTTTGGTTTCCGACAATGAAGGCAAACCTTTAGTGAAATTAATAGATCTAGGTTTTGCTCAAAATATTTTGGAAACCAAAGAAACGGTTGTTAGAGGCACGGCAGAATATATTGCACCGGAAATATTAAAAAGGGCGGGACACGATTTCCGTGTTGATTTTTATTCGCTTGGTATAATTTTATATAGAATTATTTACGACAAATTCCCCTTCGATGTTTCCAACGAGCTGGAAATATACAAAGCTCACCTGGAAAGAGAATTCGTTTTCCCGGAAAACAGATTTTCTAAGGATTTAACCGATGTTGTTAAAAATCTGCTTAGTAAAGATCCTTCCGACAGATTCGGTAATGCAATTCAAATACTGGAAGCACTAAAAATTTCCGTCGATGAATCGATTTATAAGGACTGGATGCCTGCTTATGTGTTTGCAGACAGAAGAGATTCAATAAATATTCTTAATAGTTATTTAACAGATGTAACAAGCAACGAAGTTTTTTCAATTAGAGGATCCGAAGGTGCCGGCAAAACCGCTCTTGCTAATGAAATTTACTCAAGCAACAACAATGCAATATTTATTAGTAATAAAAACTCACTTACGGACCTTGACTTTATAAGATATATAATTAAGAAAATTATTTTCAATGAAGCTGTTTATAATAAATTAACAGACAAAGTTTTATCTTCTTTAAATGAAGTTCTGCAGCAGAATAATAATGATTTTCTTGAAGACCTAAAATCGATATTTAATAACCTACCTGAAAGTTGTAAATTCATCTTAATTCTTGATGCTTTCAATACCTACGATAACTATACATTGGAAGTATTTAAAAATCTAATACCTATTTTCCAGGTAAATAAGATAAAGATAATCTTAACGGAGAACAGCGACAGGCAATACTTAACCGATTTTGTTTTCAATCTCAGAGAAATAAATTTAACTCCATTTACCGAAGCTCAGCTAAATGAATATCTGGAAAAAAGCTTTTCTTCCCTTTTCCCGAAGGAAGAATTAAAACGCATGATATTGTCCTACGCCGATTTATTACCCGGAAGCCTGGAAGGATTTATTAAAGATATAATCCTTCTGAAGATATTAATATTTTCCGGCAAGGGTGTAAAAATTGTATCGGATGGGAATATCGATTCTCTGCTTAAGAGCTCCCACGAAGAAATTTATAACCTTAGGATTTCCAAGCTAAATAAAAAAGAATTGGATGTGGCTCAATTAATTTCCGCTTTTGATGTTTTTATAAATCCCGAATTAATTACAAAATTTTATAATTATAAAGGCAAAGAACTGCATCAGGTTATTACGGGTTTAATTCATAAAAATATTATCCACCCGCTACAGCTAAACGCAAACCCGGTATTTACCTCCGAGGGATTAAAGAATTTTGTTTATTCCAATATTAAAGACAAGACCAATTTTCATTCTGCTATTTCTAAATTTTTAAAAAAGAACTATCCCGGTTTTAATAATGCAGAGCTTGCCAGGCATTATGAACTTGCCGGTAATTATATAACCAGTTACGAAGTATGGAAGCAGGAACTTCAGCAAGCTGAGAAAATTTCGGCTTATAGTTACGAATTTAAAATCCTGCAGCATCTAACCGAATTTCAATTAGGTGAAGATCAAATAACGGAAATAAAAGCAGAACTTTGCGATACTAACTTTAAACTTGGCCGGTATAAACCTGCAATTGCCCTAGTTGAAGAGCTTTTGCAACAAGATTTAAGCAGTAAAAAGAAAACCGAACTGCTAACCATAAAAGGAAAATGTTTAACATGGCTCGGAGAATATCAAGAAGGAAGAGAAATTTTTCAAAGTCAGATAAATAATGTTAAAAACCCTGCCGTTAAAAACCAATTGCTTCTCGAAATTGCTGCTATAGAATTTAATAAAAATGATTACGATGAAGCATTAAAAATATGTAAGCAAATCATTAAAAATAAATCAGCTCTACCCGAAGAAAAAGGTTTGACTTACCAGATGCTGGGTTTAATTTCATTTTATAAAGATAACGATACGGACAGTTCACTTAAATATTTTGAAGATGGCCTTAATGCTTATGCCGGTGCCAATCTTAGATTCAGAATGGCACAAATGCAGATGAATATCGGTAATATTTACGGTGCAAAAGGAGAACACTCAAAGTCAAAAGAATACTGGGAAAAATCTCTGGAAATAAACCGCTCCATAGGCAATCTGGAACAAGAAGCTCTTCTTCTGGGTAATTTCGGAATTTATTATTTCGACACACTCGATTTTGACGAATCTATTAAATTTTATCAAAAAGCCCTTTCCATCTTTACAAGCTTGGGTAATAAAAAAAGCCATGGTTTGGTTCAAATTAATTTAGGAGAAAATTATATTTTAACATGTAATTATCAGCAGGCTGTTGAAGCACTTAACAACGCAATAGGTACATTTAAACAGCTTCAAAATATCGAAGAAACTCTGGAAGCGGAAATAATGCTCGGCAAATTATATTTTATAATAGGGGACTATGAAAAGCTGAATTCAATCATTAAAGAAATAGAAGCTGATTCCGAGCCGGACAAGCTAACGGAAAAGTATAAAAATTATTACCTATATCTAAATCTGCTAAAAAAATTCCAAAGCCCTAACGTTAATGAGGTAATTAATTCTTTATTAAAGATTAAAGAATATTTTTTGCAGCAAGAGATCTTTTTCGATTATTTTGCTTGTTCTGTTTTAATTGTTCGGCTTCTTGTTAAACTTAAAAATTATAATGCAGCATACGGAGAACTTAAAACAGTATCGTTTGTCAACGTTTGCAAAGATAATATTTTATTTGAAGCGGAAAGACAATTTATGATAGGTTCTATTGTTGAAAAAATGCCGGGACTGGATGACAAACCTTATTTGGATTTTTATAAATTTTCATACGAATTAATTTCTCAAACTTACATTACCGAGGTAACCTGGAAAATACTTTTCGCTTTGGCTAAGGCTTACAGCAATAGAGGCAATGCAAAAAAAGCAAAGGAATATATTAAATATTCAAAAGCAGTGATAAATTATATAGCAGATAATATTAAAGATTCGCGAACAAGGAAAATTTACCTGGAATCTCCGGAACGAAAACAAGCATTGGAAAAATTAAGCGATATATAAAACAAATGAGCAAATACAGAGCAAGGATAAAAGTCTATTCGGATATAGATGATGTTTCTTCAATTCAATCGGCAATAAAGCAGCTTGAACTAAAAGACCTTCCGATTATTCCTTCATTCTCAAAACGCTTTTCCGTAGAACCAAACGTAATAATTGTTCTTCAGGTAAACGACATTGAATCCAGGCTGATAAGTAAAATAATAAAAATCAAAGGCTCTGTTAAAAACAAGATTATTTTTGTTATCCCGAATAACAACGCACTTCTGGTTAGTTCTATTGCCAAGCTGGGCTTTGTGGATATTTTTATTTTTCCGTACGAACTTTATAAGTTCATATCTTATCTTGAAGAAATTATTACAAATAATGGTTTTCTTACCTCCGTACCTGCTTCCGAGGATTTAGCGGAAAATATAGATGATTTCCGTTCAATTGTAGGCGATTCGAAGAATTTCTTAAGGACTATAAAGCTTGCAAAAAAAGTAGCGGAGAAAAAAGATATGAATGTGCTTATCCGGGGCGAAACCGGAACAGGTAAGGGCCTTTTAGCCAGGGCTATTCATAACTATGTTAACAAAGATTCATCAAAACCTTTTGTAGATATCGTATGTTCATCCATACCTGAAAGTCTGCTCGAATCGGAATTATTCGGTTATGAAGCCGGTGCTTTTACAAATGCAAGATCCAGAAAACCCGGTTTGTTTGAATTAGCGGAAAACGGTACTTTATTCCTGGATGAAATAGGTGACCTGAGCATTGACATACAAAAGAAACTTCTGCGGGCCATTGAAAGGAAAGTTATCCGTCATCTCGGAGGAATTACGGATATTCCGATAAATACCAGAATTATTTCAGCTACAAATATGAACCTGGAAGATTTATTGAAAGATAATACTTTCAGAAGCGATCTGTATTATAGATTAAATGTAGTTACTTTATCACTCCCTCCTGTAAGAGAAAGAGAAGATGATATCCTTTTGCTGACAGAACATTTTATTAAAGAATTTAACCGTCAATTCAATAAATCAATAAAAAAGCTCGACAATGAAGCTAGAGATTTTATAATAAAATATCCCTGGCCCGGTAATGTAAGAGAAATTAAAAATGCTATGGAAAGAGCTGTTCTTTTAGCTAATGGTAATGTTTTAAGATTAAGTGACCTATCTACCTTAGTTAATATTGGTCCACCTCAGACGGTGAATAATAATGACGATTTAAATAACTTTCCTCAATATATCAATTTAAATCTTAACTATACTAAAACAACTATTAAAAAGTTAGATGAAATTTATGCAAAACAGGTGATGGAAAAGACGGGTGGGAACAAATCGAAGACAGCAAAACTGCTGAAAATTTCACGTCCAAAACTTGATTTGTTGGTAAAGTGATTTGTAATATTTGTTTTTTATAATACTATTAGTATTATTAGTATATTATTTTCTTATCGTTAATTATTTGTAATTTATAATTAATGATTGTAGATGCTTGCCTAAAAAAGTGCTTAAATTAGCTAAAAATCAATTCTTCATTCAAAAACTGTAAAAATTATTTACAAATTATATAATTTTCCCTATGGTTTTAGGTAATAATTACCGATTCCCCCTTACTACCCTTTAAAAACAGCTAAATTTCTAATAAAAATAAAAATGGCATAAACATTGCGCCTAGCCCTGAGCTTTAAACTAATAAATCTATTTTCATTAAAGTGCGAGGGAAAACAATGCAGAAAACTATTTTCACAATTGTTCTTTGCGGGTTATTCATTGCAGCCGGTTTTGCCGAAGGGTTGCAAAAGAATAACAAAGTAGAAGAAGCATATCGTTACCGCGTTCAAAAAAGCCCTGTTTCTCTCAACGTAAATTCTAATCAAGCAGCACAGACGACCTTTACAAATCAGGAAGTTTACCTTCCGGTTTTGATTAATAATTCGTCGGCGCAACTAGAAGCATTAGGCAGCAGGTATTTATTTGCCAGGTCTAATTCTCAGTTGAATGAATTAGGAAGCAGATATTTATTTGCTAGATCTAATTCTCAATTGAATGAACTGGGCAGCAGGTATTTATTTGCCAGGTCTAATTCTCAGTTGAATGAACTCGGCAGCAGATATTTATTTGCTAGATCTAATTCTCAGTTGAATGAACTCGGCAGCAGGTATTTATTTGCCAGGTCTAATTCTCAGTTGAATGAATTAGGAAGCAGATATTTATTTGCTAGATCTAATTCTCAATTGAATGAACTGGGCAGCAGATATTTATTTGCCAGATCTAATTCTCAGTTGAATGAATTGGGC
>JBJKQP010000211.1:0-4577 GCA_046705105.1 Ignavibacteriaceae bacterium
AACCGCTGTTTAATTATTATTCCCGTAAAAGCTTAATATTTAACCATTCATCAAAAAGAAATTAATAACATTTTTGCAAATAACTATCTTTATGTGGAAACTATTAAACATTAAGAATTAATAAGATAAAAGGGGGTAATAATATGAATAAACAAAATATTGAAGAAGCGGTAAAAAAACTTAGAATTTTAAGCAGTGATTGCATTAAAAGTATTATGACGCCGATTTCAAGGATTACCTCTCTTAATTTAAGCGACAATAGAGAAATGTTGTTACAAAAAATCCTAAAAAGCAAGCGTACTTTTTATCCGGTATATAATAAAGAACCGGAAAATGCTGTCGGAATTGTTCACGTTAAAGATTTGCTGATTAGTGCATTAAAAACCAGTGAGGTAGATATAATAGACGGAATGCACGAGCCTATTTATTTTAATGAAAATACTGGAATTCGTCAGGCATATGATATTTTTAATCAATCGCATACCGGCGCTGCTTTTATTGTTGATAAAAAGAATAATATAACCGGATTTATAACTTTAAAAGATATTACAAAAGCTTTTTTATCAATCTTACAGCTTAATGATGATATTGTTAAGCCGTTTTATATACAGCAATCAGACGGCTCATGGCTGGTTGAAGGAATAATGCCTGTTTGTAGTTTAAAAAAAACTTTTAATATTGAATCGCAGCATGGCGAAGAAAAGCAAAGCTCTCAAACTCTAGGTGAATTTATTGTAGATTATTTAGGGAAAATGCCTTCTTTAAACGAAAACTTTGAATTTGCAGGTTATTCTTTTGAAATAATTGAAGTGGAAGATAGTTGTATAAAAACTGTTTTAATAAAAATGAATTAGTGCCTATTAATTGCCGTTACGTTGAATAATTTTTTCAGAGTGCTTTTAAATTTTTTCAAAAGTTTTTCAGCCCAAACAAATTCGGATGCCAAAATAGCAAGGCCGGCAGGTATTACCAGAGTTGCCGGACCGGGTGTAACAATTAGTACTATTCCAATTACAATAACAGTAAAGCCTAAAATTGCAATTAGAATTTTTCTTAATTGTTTAAGAGTATTTTGCATAAAAATTCTTGCGTTTCAAATAGATTGAAACTTTTTACTAAAAATTATCGAGTTTATAGAAGGAAACTGTTCTGAAATTCCCTCAGGTAATTAAATTTCCTCAGTTTAGAAATTTAATAATTATAAAGATATTCTATTTTATAAAAATTTCAAATAAAAATTGAAGAAAAAATTAAAGATGTGTTTTAGAAAGAAAATCCACTTTTTTGAATATGTGCTAATAGGCAGTTATTTCCTTAAGTAAATTGAGAACCCTATATTTGAGTCCTGAATATCAAATTCTTTAAATTTTGTTTGAGAGATAAAAGTTTCAAACTCTTTCTTTGTATAGGCACCGTTTTTCTGGATTGTGCGAGCAAAGAATGCATTCATGCCTTTTAATCCCATATTTTTTACAAGTGTCTGCATTACCTGCTTTGAGGCATTTCTGTCTAGGTCCATAATCAAGGCTGTACCGCCCGATTTCAAAACTCTGTACATTTCGTGTAAAGACTTAAGCGGTTCCTTAAAATTCTTAAAGGCAAGCACACAAATAATAAAATTAAACATACTTTCCTGAAAAGGCATACTCGATGCATTGCCTTGCCGGAGATCAATTTCAATACCGGCTTCTTTTGCGTTTCTTGCGGCTATTTCTATAATGTCACTGCTTATATCAATTCCGGTGATTTTATATTTACCCAATTTGGCGAGTTCTATTGAAAGATATCCTGGCCCCGGCGCTACCTCAAGCACGCTATCCCCGTCTTTGATATGCTTAGCTACCTCTTTTGCCTCTTCTTTCATTTCCCCAATCCTAAATTCACGGGTATTCTTATCATACAATTTCGCTTGTGCGCCTTTAAGACCTAAATCCTGGAAGCGCCTGAAAAATTTCATCATATCAAAACCTTAAAATTAACTGGCTCTTAAAGCAGTTACTATGTTCAACCTTGCGGCACGTACGGAAGGCAGAAATCCGCCGATGAATCCCATAAATGCGGCAAACACTAATGAACCGATAATTATTGAAGGAGAAAGTGCAAAAGAAAAAGTTAATTCCGCAAACGAACCGTAATTTAATGTGGAAATAGTAAACAACTGTAGAAAAGAAGCTATAAGCAAGCCTAGTATTCCGCCTAAAAGTGCAATTGCCAAAGATTCCATAAGAAATGCACTTAATATGCTTCGCCTGCTAAAACCAAGTGAGCGCAAGGTGCCAATCTCTACAGTCCTGTTTGCAACCGAAGCATACATAGTTATCATTGCTCCTATAACAGCTCCAAAGCTGAAAATAATCGTAATAAATAATCCGAGTATCTTAATAAATGTAGCCATAACCGAAGACTGATCTTCAAAATATTGTTTTTCAATCTCGGGTTCATACTCTTGAAGTCTTTTATCTGATTCGAATGCTTTTTTGAAGCCGGCAAAATCTGCCGGGTTAACCAGTTTAAGTGTAACGGTAGAGACCGTCGTGCCGCGGTTGAATGCATTAAGCAGTTGAAATGCATCGCCCCACATTTCGGAATCGAAACCGCTGCCGTTGGTAGTAAATACACCTACAATTTTCCAGTTGTCACCTGCAAATTTAATATAGCTTCCAATCTGTGCATCTTTAAATCTTTTAGTAACTGCCTCGCCGACGATTAACTCCCGCATTCCCCAGTGAAACATTCTTCCGCGAATTATTTTCATCTGAGGACGCAATTCTTTAATTGTTTTTGAAACTCCTCTAACGGTAATGTTGCTCAATCCGCCGCCGAATTTCTGCAGGTTAATTACAACTACGGGTTCATAAGAAATTATCGGCGTACCGTCCGGTGTTTTAGCTATATAAGGCAAAGCACTAATAATATTTTGTATGTCGGGACCAATAATACTTGTTATTTCGCTTGTAGCGGATTTACGGAATATCATCACATTGTCCGCACTGCCGGTTGAACCCAATGTTTTTTGAATTCCGTAAGCCATCATAAGTACGGCAGCAAAAACAAAAACTACTAACGAAATGCCTGTTATTGTAATAAACGTTGTAAGTTTTCTAGATCTAAAATTTCGTAAAGTATATTTAAGCGGAATCTTCATTTTCAAAACCTCGATAAAATTTAATTACTCAATTGTCTAATTGCTTAATTGTTATGACCCATTTTTTATTGCTTTCAACAATTTGACAAGGTAACAATTAAACAATTAAAAATGTTAATCTTATAATTCTGCTATTCTGTAATTCTTCAACCTACAAACCGAAATCCTTCAACGATCCTGGTTCCTAAAGTACGCTGAACAGGAAATACTGCTGCCGCCGCTCCAATAAAGATAACGGCACTAACCGCAAGAATAATAGTAATCGGTTCTAATACGAAAACAGGGAACATTCCTTTGGGTATTACGTTGGAGAAAAAAGAAATTATCGGGTATGAAAACAATAGTCCCAGCCCTCCGCCGAGCACCGATATTATAAGTGATTCGCCCATAATTATTCCCGATAGATGTTTGCCGCTGTATCCTAAAGTTTTTAAAACAGCATACTCGCGGGTTCTTTCTCGTGCCGCCATTATCATGGTGTTGCCTAGTACCAGCATTATAATTCCGATAATTATGAATGAAATAAAATTCATAGAGGTAATTATTGCACTGGATGCTTGTATAAACCCTTGCTGAAATGCACTTTCCGATTCCGTTTTTGTAGCTGCGGGAGAATTCTTAAACATCGCATCAATTTTAGCCGAAATGCTTGCAGCTTGTGAAGGATTATTTATATAAACCACGTACCAGCCTACATCTCCGGCTCTGCCGGGCATTTCCTGTTTCATCCTTTCGTTTATATAACTCCAATGGAAAAGCATTTGTGTTGCATCCGTTGATTGATATTTAGGGGTGTAAATTCCGCGTACTACAAACTCCCAGGTACCGGGATATATATCTCCCTGCAGTGTCATTACATCGCCTATTTTAAGGTGGTACTTTTTTGCAATTGCAGAACCCAGCACACATGCATTGCGCTGTTTCTTAAAAGCTTCAAGTTCTTTTTTCGGCAACACATATTCTTTATAAACATCAAAATAAGTATTTGCATCGACACCAAGGCGTGCAAAAAAGTTACTGCGGTCTATGTAAATACCACCGAACCAGTTAGCAAATGTTACTTCCTTTACTCCGGGTACGGCGGCAATTTTATCTCTGTATGAATAAGGCAAAGGGAAAATAAAAGATACTGCCTGCCTGACGATTAGCCTGTTTGCAGATGATGCTTCCTCTGCTGAGTACCATGCGGTTACTACTGTTCTTAAAAGACTGAAAGCGATTACTGCAATTGCAATGCCTGTAATTGTAAGAAGCGTCCTTAACTTATGACGCATAGTGTTTTTAAAAATCAATTTTAGAATTTTCATACCGTCTCCTGAATTAAATCACCTTTCTCAAGATGTCTAATAATATGAGCTTTGGAAGCCGCATTGGGATCGTGTGTAACCATTACAATAGTTTTATTAAACTCTTTGTTAAGCCTTTCCATAAG
>JBJKQP010000212.1:0-28921 GCA_046705105.1 Ignavibacteriaceae bacterium
TTAAGCGAAGTTGTTGACAATAATAGAAAACCGACTATTGTAAATGGTGCGGTTACCATTTATGATTCTTTGGGAAATTCTCATACATTGAATGTTAAATTTACCAAAACCGCTCAAAATATATGGCAATGGACTGCATCGGTACCTTCCACCGACGGACAATTATCTAACAATTCGGGTACAATAACATTTAAATCAGACGGAACAATAGATACAATGTCCCCCAATCCTGCTATACTTGCTTACCAACCAACAGGTGGTGCCGAAGCTCAGACAATAAAATTAGATTTCGGTGCGGGAACATCCGGCATAACACAGAACTCGTTAAGTTCGCAGGTAGCCGCTTTAACTCAGAACGGTTCAGCTTCCGCTTCACTTTCAAATATAAATATCGATCAATACGGTAATGTTGAAGGCATCTTCTCGAATGGTCAATCTCAAGCATTGGCCCAGATAATGGTTGCAACATTTGCAAATAATAACGGCCTTGTAAGTGTAGGGGACAATATGTACAATGTAGCTGCAAACTCCGGCGATCCGAGAATAAGTGAGCCCGGAGAGAGCAGTGCTACTACAATTCAATCCGGTGCTCTTGAGCAGTCTAATGTAGACCTTTCCAAGGAATTTACAAATATGATTGTTGCTCAGAGAGGTTTTGAGGCTAATGCGCATGTAATAACCACATCCGATACAATATTGCAGGATATTACAAACCTTATAAGGTAAAAGAAAAGGTAAGTCTCACTTTTAGATAGCAAAGTATATGAGATTTCACCGGTAAATAAAATATCTCGAATTCATCCCTGCCCCTTCCCTTGTCCTAAGGGAAGGGTGCATCGATTCAAACTTCTGCATTCCCTTTTATGATGACGAAGGGCAGGTTAGGGATAAAATAAACCCCTAAATTTATTGCAGTAAAACTCGCTTTTTTCATAGATTCAGCTTAAAAGCTAAAGTCAGCTTTCACAGTAAATATGTAACTATGTTACGCAACCTTCGGAATAATGGAATTTTGTCCGAAGGACTCCTTCGGAGGAGTATTTGAATCTTAGGATTTACTCCATTATTTCATCACTCCGATATTCCAAGAGCGAGTTCTGCATAAGGTGACTATGTAAATAAACAACCAATTGCGGAATAGTAACCACTTCAAATAATTTACTCCAGCTAAACGGACTGCTTATTTCTTCCTGCTTTGAATATTATAAAAACAAATCTCTTTGGCATATCAATTGAGTCTAAAATCGGAAAAAATATAAAAAAATATGCCTTTACCAGAAGATAAATTAGAAGATAAAAAAACAGATGAAATTAAGCCTGCCGAACCAAAAAAAGGCTTTAATACAAAAGTTTTGTTGATAGGGCTCCCGGTTTTTATAGTGCAGCTTATTATTGTTTATTTTGTTACTGCGAATATCCTGTTAAAAAAAATAGAGAGCAGAGATTTGAAGAGCGGGAATAAATTAAAGGGTAAACAGGTAAAAAATATTAAAGAAAATTCTTCGGTTGAATTAGGCAAATTTATTTATACGATTAAAGATATAATAGTTAATCCTGCAGATACCGACGGAAAAAGACTCTTGTTAACATCGGTCGGTTTTGATGTTCCGAAATCCACTATGGAAGAGGATTTAAAAACAAGGGAAGCTATGGTTAAGGATGCAGTTATTAGTACTCTTTCCAGTAAGGATATTACCCAGTTGATAAATATTACATATAGGGACAGCTTAAAATTGGAGATTGCAGGCAAACTCAAAAAATTGATCCCTGAAGTAAAAATAAATAAAGTTTATTTCAGCAAATATATAATTCAATAAAATCAAACTAAAAAATCACAAAAATGGCTGAAGTACTTTCACAACAAGAAATAGATGTCCTCTTAAATAATGTAAAAAGCGGAGAAGAACAAAGCCCGGTTCAAAATAAGGAAAAGGAAGCTGTCCTTTTCGATTTCCGTCTTCCAAATAGAATATCTAAAAACCAGCTTAGAACGATAAGGAACATACACGAAAACTTTGCCGAAAGTTTCACCTCTTTCCTTGTATCCAAGCTGCAATGTATTGTGAATATTAATGTTACTTCAATCGATCAAATTTATTATTCGGAGTACATCCTTTCGGTTTCAAACCCTGCTTGTCTTCATACATTCGATATAAAGAATACCGATATTAAAGGTATCCTGGAGCTGAATCTGGATTTGTCTCTGGCGTTGGTCGACAGACTGCTGGGAGGCAACGGTGCCGGAAGCAAGCAAACCAACATAATAACCCCCATTGAGCAGAAGGTACTAAGTGTAATATCTGAAAGAGTTATGTTCGATTTGCGTAAGGCCTGGCAGATAGTAGATAACTATGAATTCCGTGTTGAAAGGTTTGAAGCGGATATAGATTTTGCGCAGATTACGTCTCAGAGCGAATCCGTATTGCTGATTTCGTTTGAAATTACAATTGCTGATAAATCTTATATGATGAATATTTGTTATGCAACTTTTGCATTCGATACAATTCTGTCTAAACTTTCATCTCAAAAACTATCTTCAATAAGACCTACAAAATACAAAGGAACAACTTCGAGTGAAATTCTCACAAATCATTTGTATAAAACTTTTTTGCCTGTTGCAGTGGAATTCGGAAAGGCAAAGATTACGGTTAAAGAGCTTTTTGAACTTGAAAAGGGAGATATAATTAAACTTGAAACAATGATAAGCGACGAGCAATTAATTAAAATAGGCAGCAAGACTCTTTTTTACGGCCGGCCGGGCGTGGTAAATAAGCACAAGGCTATTAAAATTACCAGAAAAGCAGAACAGAACAATAAGTTAGAATAGGTAAACAAATGAGTGAAAATAAAGAAAATCAAACGGCAGAAGAAAATAACGATGCCAACGACGAAATTTTCTCCAATCCGGAAGAACACGATAAAGGTTCCAAAGTTAAGGCCGGCGAAGCCGAGTTTGAAGAATTCGATGACTCTAAAATTAGAGGCTCCGGTACAAACGATAAGCTTAATTTTCTCCAGGACCTTCACTTAAATGTTTTTATAGAGCTTGGAAGAACTCAAATGCAAATAAAAGAAATTCTGGAGCTGGAAAGAGGATATGTTATTGAATTGGATAAACTGGCCAGCGAACCGGTTGATATTTTTGTTAACAACAAAAAAATTGCGGAAGGAGAAGTTGTTGTTATCGACAAACACTTCGGCATAAGAATTACAAGCTTGAACGAGGTAAACAATAGGATAAAGGGAATTTAATAATGACATTCATTGAAATTGTTAAGGCTATTATTCCTCTTCTCATTATCATCGGCTTGTTATACGGGGTCATGTTTGTTATAAAAAAGTACGGTGTTTCATTCAAAGGTAAAAAAAACGGTTCGGTTAATATAAACGTTTTAAGCTCTCAGATGATTATGCCTAAAAAGTATATATCGGTTGTAAGAGTTGATGATAAATTACTTGTGCTAGGTGTAAGTGAAAATTCTATTTCGCTTCTTAAAGAATTGGATAAGCCGTTGGAAGAAAACAAGCCATACTCAGCTAACATTGAAAAAAATAATTTTTTGGATATATTAAAAAAGAATCTCGGGTTAAAATGAAGAAGGCCGTTTTTTTGTTTTTGTTAATAATACTTATTTGCAGTCCTATTGCAGTTCATGCACAGCAGGCCACTTCAATTCCGTTTCCGCATATAGGAATAAACATAGGAACCTCCAGCAAGCCCGGAGATGTTTCAACTACATTGCAGCTTTTGCTCCTTTTAACAGTTCTTTCTCTGGCGCCTTCGCTGATGATTATGACGACATCCTATTTAAGAATTATAATCGTTTTTCATTTTTTAAAGACTGCACTGGGTACACCGCAAATGCCGCCGAGTCAGCTTGTTGCCGGTATCTCCCTTTTCATTACTTTTTTTATTATGGCACCGACCTGGAGTAAAGTAAACACCGTTGCTCTAAAGCCGTTAATGAACGGTAAAATAACAGCCGAGCAGGCTTATGATAAAGGTATACAGCCGGTTAGGGATTTTATGTTCCGCAATGTTAGGAACGAAGACCTTGAACTGTTTTTAGGATTGGCTCATCTTAAAAGACCAAATGATAGAAGCGATTTGCCGACTTATGTTCTTATTCCTGCATTTGTATTAAGCGAGTTAAGAGCAGGATTCATAATCGGGTTCTTTCTCTTCATTCCGTTTGTAATGATTGATATGATTGTCGCAAGCATTCTTATGTCTATGGGTATGATGATGCTGCCGCCGACTCTTATATCGTTACCATTTAAAATTTTGTTATTCATTCTGGTAGACGGATGGCATTTGATAATCGGGTCGGTAGTAAGGAGTTTTTCTTAAATGACTGAAGAATTAGTTATAGAAGTTTTGAAGGAAGTATTTTATACAACATTTATTATACTGTTGCCGGTACTGGGTGTTTCGCTGGTAGTCGGAATTTTAATTTCAATCTTTCAGGCAGTAACATCAATACAGGAAATGACGTTAACATTTGTACCCAAGATCCTTATTACGGGCGTAACAATAATTATTCTTATGCCTTGGATTATTGATAAAGTGGTGGCCTTTACTAATAGAATGCTGACAATGTTTATAACCGTGGTAAAATGATCAATATTCCGATTGGCGATTTTGTAATTGGGCTGCTAATCTTTTTAAGAATTTCGGCGGCTTTTTTTTCTGCACCGGTTTACGGACACACGGCTGTTCCGGTTCTTGTTAAATTGTTTATTGCACTTATACTTGCTTACATAGTATTTCTTACTATAGATAAATCTAAAATAGTAGTTGAATATACACTTAGCTGGTTATTTGCAAATGCGGTAAAGGAAATAATTACCGGCTTAATCCTCGGCTTTATGCTGAACTTTGTATTTCACGGAATAAAATATGCAGGTTCATATATAGGTTTGAATATGGAATTATCGATGGCAGAAACTTTTGATCCCATAGACGGAAGCAACACTAATGATATTGGGCAGGTATTGTACATGGCTTCGCTGGTGTTGTTTTTTCTTATTAACGGACATCATTATGTTATTAGTGCACTGGTTTCTTCTTTTTCCATAGTTCACCTTGGAAAGTTTGTAATAAACAAGCCTATTTATCAGTTATTGGTTAAGTATTCTGCAGCTGTTTTTGTAATAGCCGTAAAAATAGCTTCGCCGATAATTGTATCTTATTTCTTACTGTACATTGCGGAAGGAATAATATCCAAAGTTCTTCCTCAGATGCAGGTTTTCTTTGTTATACAGCCGCTTGCAGTCGGGCTTGGATTTATACTATTGGCAGTTATGGTGCCGATTTATTTTTACGTAATAAAATATTTATTGCAGGGGTACGAAAATAATTTAATGTCTTTAATTAAGGCGATGGGACAATAGAATGGCAGAGTCCGAAGGACAAGAAAAAACCGAGCAACCAACCGGTAAAAAGCTGGATGAAAGCAGGAAAGAAGGTAAGGTTGCAAAAAGTATTGAGATAAGTGCCTTTGCCGTATTCACTACGGGTATTGCAATGGTTTATTTAACTCAAGGTTTTTTAAGCAGCCGTATTTCAAATTTTACTATTAACATTTTTAGAAACTTAGATGTTCTAACTATAAATAATAATATGCTTCGGAATTTTACAAAGGATATAATTTCGTTTTTCCTTATAACCATTATACCGGTATTAGCAGCATTATTTATCGTTAGCCTCGGAGCTAATTTAGCTCAGGTAGGATTAAAGTTAAGTCCTAAAGCCCTCATTCCAAAGTTCGATAAGCTCAATCCTCTTAGCGGATTGAAAAAAGTATTTTTCTCCTCGAGTTCTTTGGTTGAATTGTTAAAATCGCTTGTAAAATTAATAGCAATCGGGTGGCTTACATATTCGGTTTTAGCGAATTTTATAGTCGCTTCTCCTATGCTTATTGAGCTAAGCATACCTGAAATTCTGAAATTTATTTTAAGTTCCTCTTACAGCTTGATATGGAAGGTAACGTTGCTTTACGCTGTTATTGCCGCTTTGGATTTTATCTTTCAGAAGAAAAAATTTAAAAAAGAAATGATGATGACCAAGCAGGAAGTTAAGGAAGAAACTAAACAAAGCGAAGGAGACCCGCTAATTAAGTCCAGGATAAAAAGGTTACAATATCAGGCAGCTAAAAAGAGAATGATTCAAAGTGTACCTCAGGCAGATGTTGTAATAACAAACCCGACGCATTATGCCGTTGCGTTAAAATATAATTCCCTGGAAGACACCGCACCAAAAGTACTGGCAAAAGGTGCAGACGAACTGGCTCAAAGAATAAAGAAAATAGCAAGAGACAATAACGTGCCTTTACATGAGGACCGCGAACTGGCAAGGGCACTTTATAGAATTTGCGATATAGGTGATGAAATTCCTGCCGCTTTGTTTCAGGCAGTTGCACAGGTGCTGGCTTATGTTTATCAATTAAAAAACAATAAAAAAAGAAAATCGATAGTTTAAGTTGAAATCGCTGGGAAGAAATACCGATATAATTTTAGCATTCGGCCTTATATTTATGCTTGGGCTGATGATTATTCCTCTGCCTGCAGCGCTGCTGGATTTTTTCCTGGCGTTAAATATTTCTCTGTCGATTTTAATTCTTATTGTATCATTATATATTCAATCACCTTTGGATATTTCGGTATTCCCCGGACTGCTTCTGGTTTTAACGCTTTTTAGGCTTTCGTTAAATATAAGTTCAACAAGATTAATTTTACTTGACGGTTATGCCGGAAAAATAATAGATACCTTCGGGCAGTTTGTTGTAGGCGGTAACTATATAGTCGGTTTTATAATTTTTATTATTCTTGTAATAATTCAATTTATAGTAATAGTAAAAGGCTCGGGCAGAATATCCGAGGTAGCTGCAAGATTTACACTGGACGCAATGCCGGGTAAGCAAATGGCTATTGATGCCGATTTAAATACGGGCCTAATAACCGAGTCCGAAGCTAGGGCAAGAAGAGAATCCATAAGCAGGGAAGCCGAGTTTTACGGTGCAATGGATGGTGCAAGCAAATTTGTTAAAGGAGATGCTATTGCAGGCCTGCTGATAAATGTTATAAATATTGTGGGCGGATTCATTATAGGTGTTGCCGGAAAGGGGTTGTCGTTTACCGATGCAATTCATACTTACACAATATTAACAATAGGCGACGGCCTTGTCTCACAAATCCCGGCATTAATTATAGCAACATCGGCAGGACTTGTTGTAACAAGAAGTGCTGCTTCTACAGCTCTGGATTTACAAATGAAGAAGCAGCTTTTGTCCAATCCCCGTGTGCTGGCAACGGTTGCAGGGGCAATAGGTTTGTTTTCACTTGTACCTGGTATGCCGATGATTCCTTTCCTCTTTCTAAGTGCATCACTGGGCTTTGCATCTTATTTTATAAAAAAGAACCGGTTAAAATCCGCTGCAAGTGAAGAACCGCAGGAAGTAGAAGCGGAACCAACCGAGGAAAAAGTTGAGCAATATTTGCAGGTAGATCCGGTCGAAATAGAAATAGGCTACGGTTTAATAAGTTTGGTTGATGAAAAGCAGGGCGGAAATTTATTTCAGAAAATATCTTCTACAAGAAAGTATATTGCACTTGAATACGGTGTATTAATCCCGCCTGTAAGAGTAAGGGATAACCTGCAGCTTGAACCGAACGAATATATAATAAAGATAAAAGGAAACGTAGTTGCCGCATATGAAATATATCCCGATATGTTTTTGGCAATGAACCCCGGCAACGTAACTGAAAAGTTAGGCGGAATAATTACAAAAGACCCGGCATTTAATCTTTCCAGTTATTGGATTTCGCGGGAAGAAAAAGATAAAGCAGAACTTCTTGAGTATACCGTGGTCGACAGTATTTCTGTCCTTTCAACTCACCTGCAGGAAACACTGAAGAAAAACTTCGATAAAATTTTAACCAGGCAGGCAGTTAAACAGTTATTGGAGAATTTAAAGAAAGAATACCCTGCTGTTGTTGAAGATATAAATTCGGATACTCTTACGCTTGGAATGATTGAAAAAGTTTTACAAAATCTTTTAAGGGAATTAATACCGATAAAAGACCTTGTACAAATACTCGAGGCTTTAATAGATTATTCAAAAGTTACAAAGAATATCGATGTCCTTACCGAATATGTAAGGCATTCTATGGGTGATACAATAGCAAACCTGTATAAAGATAACAACGGCATTATTCATGCAGTTACCCTTGGAGAGGAAATAGAATCAACAATTACACAAGCACTTCAAAACCAAAAAGAGGCTGTGCAGACACTCGGACTAAATCCCATTGTTCTAAAAGAGTTGAACGAAACCATTAAAACTTATATGGAACAATTCAAAATGCTGGGCTATATACCGATAATAATTACTTCCGCAACAATAAGACCATATTTTTACAGGCTGATAAATTCCAGTTATCCGGATATTGTTGTACTTTCTTATTCTGAACTTCCGTCGAATGTTGAAATTGAATTTATAGAAAAATTAGAGGTAGCAGATGCAAATTAAGAAATTTATTGCACCAACTTTAAAAGAAGCTTCCGGCAAAATGAAAGATGAGCTTGGAGGAGAAGCAGTTATCCTGGGAACAAGAGTAGTTTTCGGAGGCACCAAAGGCTCACAGAAGATGTTTGAAATTACTGCCGGTTTTGAACAGGCGGAACAAGTACCCGAATATGCAGGTCCTACTGATTCGGATTATGAAACTTACAAACGTGGCGAACGGAAATTGTCCAAAACCGCTTCCTCTTCCGCCGCTGCTTACGGAGTACAAAAACAACCGACTTTACCGGAAGAATTGCAGAGATTATCCGATAAAATCTTTATTAATCCTGCAGCACGAGCCGATGCGTATAAGGTAAATACACCTTTGTATAAACAGAATAAAGTTAACTCTGCAGCGATAAACAATTTTGAAAAAGAGCTGAAAGATATTATTGCAACGTTATTCAATAGAGATTTGCAAAAACCGGTTGTAGCTTCTTTAGTTAACCAGCTTAAAAAATACAAAGGCTTTTTGCATAATTCGAATATTAACAGCTATGTGTTATCAAGTTTAGCATCCATGATTCCTACTTATAATTTCGAAGTTCAAAAAAACGGTAAGCCTAAAGTTGCTGCACTTGTCGGGCCAACCGGAGTTGGAAAAACTACCTGCATTGCAAAGCTTGCCGTTATATCCAAAATACTCCACAATTTAAGTGTCGGTTTAATTTCGATTGATACATACCGGTTAGGTGCATTGGATCAATTAAGGATATTTTCGGAAATAAGTAATGTAGATATGCTGGTTGCCTATGAGCCCAAAGATATTCCGGGAATAATAAAATCCTTTAAGAATAAAGATATTATTTTTATTGATACTGCAGGTAGAAGTCAAAATAATAAAGAACAATTATTTAACGCAAAAGAATTTCTTGATGCTGCAAAAGTTGAAGAAACTTATCTTGTTTTAAGCTCTACGGGTACAACCCGCAATCTGATGGATGTTGCCGAGAAGTTTAAAGTGCTTGATTACAACTCCGTTATATTTACAAAGATTGATGAAGCAGTAACTTTCGGAAATATTTTAAATGTTGTTAATGCTTTTAACATCCCTGTTTCATTTTTAACGAATGGCCAGGTTATACCGGATGATATTATATCTGCCGATCCGGAATTTATTGCAAATATGATTTATTCCGGAAAGATTTGTTAATGTCCGGTCAAGCAGAAAGATTACTGGAATTAAAGAGGTTGGAAGAAATCCGCAACGTAAGTTTGTCTCCCAAAATTTTTGCGTTTACTTCCGGCAAAGGCGGTACGGGTAAAACTTTTTTATCTTTAAATATTGCATATGCCTTGTCAAATAACGGTAAAAGGGTATTGTTCGTGGATCTGGATTCAAATTTATCCAACGTGAATATTTTATTAAATGTAATTGCATCCAAAACTATTTACGGTTTTTTTACGGAACAAAAAATGCTGACGGAATTGGTAACCGAATACGAGCCTAATTTGCATTTTATTTTTGGTGATTCCGGCAAATTGAATTATCCTGTTAAAAGAAGCGGGATAATATCAAAATTTTTCGGTCAGCTAAGGCAGATGCAAGAAAATTATGATTTTATATTTTTAGATACGGGTTCGGGTGCCGGCGATGAAATTTTATCAATACTTCTAAATGCAGATTCCAACATAATAGTAACTTCTACGGAACCGACATCCGTAATGGACAGCTATGTAATGTTAAAGCTGTTGAATGCAAACCGTTACCGGGGTAATAAATTAATAATTGTAAATAAATGTTTCGAAAAAGAGGACGGGCAGGTTACATTTAATAACCTTACCTTGGCAGCAGATCATTTCTTAAAAGATAAACCTTCATTTTTAGGCGAAGTAAATTTCAATAGGTTGGTAAGCAAATCCATCATTTCGCAGGAACTATTTTTAAAGAAATACCCTGCAACATCTACTGCAATTCAAATTGAGAAAGTTATGAAGAACCTTTATGAAATCAATCATATGGCTAATATTCGCCACCCTGAATTTGCGGACGCAATTTAAATAAACAAAAACTGCCGTTTATTTCCCTTTAGCTAAAGTTTTTTAACATAATCCGCTGGTATAAAATTTGAATTTTCTAATCAAGTATTACTAACCCCTGTGTAACCCGGATATTAAACCCGGTAACAAAATTTATAAAGGGGAAAAGTAATTTAAGTCTTCGGTTTGCAGATAAAGAAATTAAAGAAGCAAAAACAAATATTTATTATGAATAAGATTGTACTGCAATTAGGTTTTTTGATTTTTTTTCTATCGGTGATTTTTTTCAGCCGCATCGGGCTGCCGCCTTTACAGGTTGTTTTTAGAGCGTTTATATTTTTTGTTGCGGCAACGGTTATGCTGAGCTTTATAGTTATTGTATTTATTAAGTCAATAAACAAAACTTCGTTTAAGAAGAAAGAAATACTAGAAAATAATAATAGGAAATAATTAAAATGGATAATGCAAGTTTGTGGGCAGAATTTAAAAATGCCCCGTCTGCAAACATAAAGAAGCAAATTATTATGAATTATATGAAATTGGTCCATTATGTGATTCATAATTTCAAATTTGTATCTCTTGAACTTATGGATGACAGGGACTATTTCCAGTTTGGCGTTGAAGGACTCAGCGAAGCAATCGACCGTTTTGATCCCGACTACGGCACGAAGTTCGAAACTTATGCAATACAAAGAATAAGAGGAAAAATTATCGACGAACTTAGAAAACTTCAAATAAAACCGAGACCCATACCGTCCGAAAAAAACCAGATGATTTATTCGAATGTATCCTTAACTAGCCCGGTAGAAGATGAAGACGGTTATATGCTTTATGAAGTTATACCCGATGACGTAGAAATACCCGATGAAACCGCCGAGAAAAACGAAGCTAAAGAATTTCTTGTTGAGGCTATAAAAAATTTGGAAGAAAGAGACAGGCTTATAATAAGCTTGTATTATTATGAAAATTTAAATTATAAGGAGATAGCTAAGCTACTGAATATTACCGTATCTAGAGTTTCACAGGTTCATACAAGAATAATTGAAATGTTAAAAACAAAACTGGCTTATTTAGATGAATAGTTCTCTTCCGGAAAATATTCAAGTAAAAGAAACTCATATAAGGTTTCTTTCAAACATAAGGAATCTTCCTGCAATTCCTGTTATAATATTTGAAGTTTCAAAATTGTTAGGGAATCCAAATACCAGTGCATCCGACCTGGGAAAAGTAATAGGCAAAGACCAGGCGTTAGTTGCAAAAATTTTAACCGTTGCAAATTCTCCTTTATACGGCCTGCCCAGAAGAGTTTCTACAATAGAATTTGCAATTGTTATTCTCGGCTTCGACCATATTAAAAGTATTGTAATGGCTCTTTCGATGATAGAAGCATTTAAAAGAAGTGACGGGGCCAACTGGAATAATAAATCTTACTGGAACCATACTTTGTTTGCGGCTAGTGCTGCAAAAAGAATTGCCGATGAGCTTGGCTATTCAAAATCAGGCGAAGCCTTTACAGCCGGCTTGCTTCACGATCTCGGAATATCAATTATTCAAAGATATTTTAACAAGGAATTTAATAATATCTGCAAGATGGTTGACTCTCAGCAGATGAGATTTTTAAATGCTGAAGAAAACATACTCGGTTTAACGCATCAGGAAATAGGAAAATTCTTAACCGACAAATGGAACCTGCCTGAAGCACTAGGCGACACTATTGCGAATCACCACAAACCGTCAAAGTCGGAAAAAAACTGTGTACTTGCCTCAATAATTCATCTTGCGGATTATATGACACAGCGCCTGGGCATCGGTTGTTTTTACTGGGACGATAATATGGAACTAGACGATAATATAATCGACATATTAAAGTTTGGAGACGAAAACAGGCTAAATAATTTTATTGATAGCCACGAAGAACTTTTTAAAGGACATGAATCGGTAACAATTTGAAAGAGTTAAATTTATGGTAACACTAGCAACAACATTGGAGAAGAAAAAAGAAAGAACGGAGTTAATTTTAAGGAATATATTCAACCTTCCGCCGGTTCCAAAAGCTATTAAGGAAGCGCTGGAACTTTTGGATAATCCTAAAATAAATAACTCAAAATTATCTTATGTTATTTCTACCGATCAGGGACTTGTAACAAAAATTTTAACAATTGCCAATTCTCCTCTTTACGGTTTGCTTAGAAAGGTTACTACTATTGATTTTGCCATACTTGTTCTGGGGCATCAAGAACTCAAGAACATCATTTCCGTACTGTCTATAGTGGAAACTTTTAAAAATAAAACGGATCAATATCTCGATCAGAATGAATTCTGGCTGCATTCTTTTTTAACCGGCATTGCATCCAGAAGGCTGGCTGCGGACCTGGATTTTCCGAATGACGGCGAAGCTTTTATTGCAGGCTTTTTGCATGACCTGGGATTTTCCGTTATTCATAGGTTTATGCATTCAAGTTTTATTGAAATAGTTGAGCTTGTTGAATTTACCGGCATAAATTATCAGGAAGCGGAGCTTGAGGTTCTTGGGATGACGCATCAGCAAATAGGTTATTACCTTTTGGACAAGTGGAATTTCCCTGTACAATTATGCGATGCTATACTTAATCACCACAATCCGGAAAATTCAACACAAAGCAAAACATTATCATCTATTGTTCATCTTGTGGATTACATGACCCAAAAGCTTAGTATAGGAAGTTCCTATTGGGACAAAGATATTAAACTTAACATCTCGGAACTTTCCAGCTTAAGAATCAGAAGCGTAGAGGAAGCTGACAATTTAATCCGTGAATATGAAGAGTTACTATTAAAACAAGTTGATTCGGCGGGATTTATAAATTGAGAGTAATAAAAAGTAATACGCGCAGATATGAGGCATTCCATAAAATGCTGCCTTCAATTACAAAAACGGCTGCATCTGCAGGGCCTGAAATGCTTAGCCGTAAGTACGGAAATGAAATTGAAGATTATAAGGATAAAGGTTATAACGCTTCGGTTGGCGTATTGGAATTCGGGGATAAACTTAGGGAATTAAATAGTATAACTTCCGTTGAAAAAAATTACGAGCATTTTCTTAAAGATTTTTTTGATTGTAAAGAATCAAATATTTTCCTTTTCAACGAAGACAGGACTGCGCTTAAACCTGTTTCCGTTAATGTTTCTTTAAGGGGAAGATATTTTATAAATAATTTGTTAACGGCCGGAACCTTAAATGAAATTTTGGAAACAGGCAAGCATAAAATTATTCTTGATTCGTTTGTCAAGAATATAGACGGGTCGAAATCTTATTATTTAATAATTCCTTTCTTGAATGTATCAAAGTTCAGCGGAGTATTATCTTTACAAATGCCTAATTCTTTAAACGATAATTCTATTGAGATACCGTTAATTAAAATAAGTTTGGAAATGTACCTTAATAAATTGGAAATTATCGAGAAGAAGGAAGAACTAAAAAGCGCATACGACGAATTACAAGTATACCAGTCTAAGCTTTCAAACGATTATAAATTATCTGCCATTGGAGAATTGACTTCCGGTATTGTTGAAGACGTACTTTCTCCGCTGCAGGTTATTACTACAAGTACCGAATTCTTAAAACATGAAAATGATTCGACAGATGATAAAGTTCTGGATACTATTAATTACCAGGTTCAAAAAGTTAAGAATGTTATCAACAGGCTTGTAAAGTTTGCCGGAACCGGGGATGTAAAGAATAAATTTTATCCTTGCAACATTAATAGAATTATAAGTGAATTTTACGGGATATTTAATTCTTCTTTAAAGAGCAACAACTACGAATGCGTACTCGATCTTGGAAATGATATCCCTTCGGTGCTTACGCATCCCAATTATATTAACCAAATTTTAACAAATATAGTCCTCTTAATAAAAGCAGGCGAAAACACGGCAGGCGGTATACTCATTCAAACAAAATGTATAAAAAACAGTGTTGCCGTAAAATTTTTGTTAACCGATTATTTTGATTCCTTAAACGATGATACGTTAAAAAACGGTCATGATATTAATCTTAAAATAATTAATAATCTTATGCTTAGACATCAGGGCACAATAACGTTTGATTCCGATAAAAATAGAGGAACGATGATCACTTTATCATTTCCGTTAATAAGAAAGGTTGTTGGATGAAAACTTTTTTATCAATTGTAATTATTTTATTCTGTACCCTTGCCGTATATAGTAGAAGCGGCCATAAGGCCATCTCTCGGGTTACTTCAACTGTTAGTAAGAACGACAGTGTAAATATTAGACAATTGGTTGCAGCTCAAATAGAAAATGCACGTAAGGCACAGCTTGTGGAAAAATCCGTGGTCAAGAAAGCGGCTGTACCGGTTGTTGGAAGCGGCAATAAAAGAACCGGTATTTATTTTTTTAATAATATGCCGGGCTATCTAAACGCTTTTTACAATACGATATTGAGAATTTCTTATTGGGGTATCATCTCTTTATTGGCTGCGTTATTAATTTATTTAAGAGGAAGGCTGTTTTTAAAGAAATCTTCGGGTAAAAGGAGCATTAAAGACAACATAAAATTGTTAAGAGAAGAAAAATTATTTGTAAGGAAAAATCCGAAACTTTCCAAAATAAGAAAGGAAATCGGCAGAAGCCCGGCAACATTTAATTATTCTAATGAAAGGATTGCAAGAACTGCAAAGGATATGAATATAGCCAAAGGTGAAATATTATTGGCTGCAAAAATAAAAGCGCATGAATTAAACCGGCAATGGTCTACCAGATAAAAAGTGATTTAAGTTTTAATAATATAATGAACATGGAGGATAAAGAGATATGGTAAGCGGAATTGACATGGCGGCAAAGGGAATGCAGGCAAGGATGAAAAATCTGGATATCGTAGCTAACAACCTTGCTAATTTGAATACTACGGGTTTTAAAAGACAACTGCCTTTTTCAACAATACTGGATCAATTCGGTAATGCTACTATACAGCAGAATATAGATTTCCGCCAGGGAGATATAGAACAGACATCGAACCCACTTGATCTGGCAATTTCCGGTAATGGATATTTTGTTGTTCAAACAAATAACGGAACAGCATTAACAAGAGACGGCAGCTTTAAAATAAACAACGAAGGTTATTTGGTGGATGCGAACGGGAATGAGGTTATGGGAAATAACGGTGCCATTTATTTGAATAATTTAAATTCAACTCAAAAAAAGGAAATTACAATTTCCAACAAAGGTGAAATAAAACTTGGAAGTGATGTAGTGGATAATTTGTTAATTGCAAAAATGAACGAACCGGAAAATGCACAACAAACTAGCGGAGTAGATTTTTTGCCCGGTGCCGGCGGTTATCAAATTGCATCCCCCGAAAATTATACCGTTAAACAAGGTTATTTGGAAGAATCCAATGTTAATGCTATTAAAGAAATGGAACAAATGATTCAAATTAGCCATGAATACGATTCAAATCATAAGATTATAAATTATTTAGATAAATCACTTGATGAAGCTAATCAAATAGGTAAAGTATAAGGAAGGAGAATGATATGCCCACAAGAGCATTAAGAACGGCGGCATCCGGTATGTATGCACAGGAAATGAACATAGAGGTAATTGCAAATAATATTGCAAACATAAATACTACCGGGTATAAAAAAAATCAAGCGGAATTCCAGGACCTTATGTACCAGCAGGTTAATGTTAGCCCGGTTAATTCATCTACCGGCAATGTAAACGGAGTTTCATCCGATACATTACAGATAGGTAACGGTGTACAGCCGACTTCTACCGAAAAGATTTTTTCTCAAGGTGATATTACCGCTACCAACAACCAGTTAGATTGTGCAATTCAGGGTGACGGATTTTTCCAGGTAAGAAAAGGCGACGGCACTTATGCTTATACCCGGGACGGGTCATTTAAGGTAAACTCGGAAGGAGAGATTGTTACTTCCAGCGGCTACGTCCTTGACCCCGGCCTTACACTTGACTCCAATGTATTAAGTGTATCGATTGCCAAAGACGGGACGGTTACCGCTAATGAAGTCGGAGGAGGCTCAAATGTTATTGGTAATATTCAGCTTGCAAGATTCTTAAACCCGGGCGGATTAAAATCAATAGGTGATAACCTGTATACACAATCCGAGGCTTCCGGTACTCCCATTATTGGTACTCCCGGCCAGGACGGTTTCGGCACCGTAAATCAAGGCTATCTCGAATCTTCGAATGTGGATATCGTTCAAGAAATGATTGCTATGATTTCCGCACAAAGAGCGTACGAAATAAATTCAAAAACTGTTCAAACAGTTGAAAACATGATGCAAATGGCAAATAATTTAAAAACATCATAAAATGAAGGCATTAATAATTTTCATATTGTCAGTTTTAATTAATTCCGGCAGTTCGTTTAAAAGTGAACTGGAAAATTATTTAAAAAAGAATCTCTCCGGTTATACGGATTATAAATACGAAATTTTACAGATGCCGGAATCATACAAAAAAATTAAATTGTTAAATCCGGATGACTTCAATTTAAGCGGCAATATGATTTATGTTCCTGTAAGGGTTGTTAATAAAAGCGGAAGAATATTCAGATCAATTTTGTCTGTAAGATTAAAACTTTATAAGGATGTTGTTGTAGCCGTAAAGCAGATAAATAAAAAGGAAAATTTAATTGAAAGTGATTTTGCATTAGAGAAAAAAGACATAACAAAAATATCCGGTACACCTCTTTATTCGTTAAAAGATATAAATTCTTTCAGAAGTATTGTTAGCATTAGGCCGGGAGATGTAATAATTAAACAAATGATTCAGCAAATACCGGTTGTTAACATAGGCGATAGACTGCATGCAGAATATACTTACGGTAATGTTGTTGTTACAATGGATGTATATGCAAGGCAGGAAGGTGTGGTCGGTCAGGTAATTAGTGTAATTACAAGTGATAAGAAATTTTTTAAAGCAAAAATAATAAATTCAAAGAACGTAATTATAATTGAGTAATTATATGAAGAAGTTAATTTTATTCGGTATATGTGCTCTTACCACAAGCGTATTTGCCCAGAATATGAGGCGGAATGCTTTCTCATCATTGTTTTCGGATGAAAAAGCCAGCCAGGTTGGAGATGCAATTACGGTTCTGGTGGTAGAGTCGTCTCAGGCATCGAATGATGCGGAGACGTCAACAGGCAGATCAAGCTCACTAGGGCTTTCCGGTAAAGGCGATATGGGAACAAAACCCCTGCCAAGCGCCGATTTAAACCTTGGTACAACAAACGATTTTAAAGGCTCCGGTTCTACTAAGAGCGAAGGCTCGGTTAATACAAAAATTAGCGCTACAGTTGATTCCGTTTTGGCTAACGGTAATTTATTAATAGAAGGCAGTAGAAAGATTGTTATTAACGGTCAGGTACAGAAAATTTACATAAAAGGTATTGTCCGGCCTTCGGATATTTCTCCGGATAATTCTGTTATGTCTTATAACATTGCCGACTCTCAGATTATTTTTACAGGTGACGGATCAATAAACAGTAATCAACATCCGGGTTGGTTAACCAAATTCTTTCACTGGATATTTTAAACTTAAGGAAGGATATGAAAAAGTTTATTGTTATAATGTTGCTGTTTGGTCTAACTTCTCTTTACGCGCAGAGGATAAAAGATATTGCTTATATAACCGGAGAAAGTAGCCAGCAGATTATAGGTTACGGTTTGGTTGTGGGGCTTGCCGGCAGCGGCGATACACAACGTTCAACATTTACTATTCAATCCATAGCTAGTATGTTAAAGAGATTCGGAATTACAATTTCGCAGGATAATCTTCGTACAAGAAATGTTGCGGCAGTTATGGTAACTTCAACACTTAATAAATCATTAAAGCCAGGTGCCAAATTTGATGTTACCGTATCATCCCTTGGTGATGCATCCAGTTTACGGGGAGGAACTCTGCTTATGACACCGTTATCCGATATGAGCGGTAAGGTTTACGGTTATGCGCAGGGTGCTGTTTCTGTAGGCGGCTATAATATTAGAACCCCTGCCGGTAATAGAATCTCCAGCAACCAGGCTTTGGCCGGAAGAGTACCTATGGGAGGTATACTGCGGCTGCCTCTGGAAGTCGGTTCCTTAAACGATAAGCAAATAAACGTCTATTTACGTTCGCCGGATTTGACCACTTCTAATAATATTGCAAATGCAATAAATGCAAAATTCGGCGGCAATATTGCAATTGCAAAGGATGAAGATGAGGTAAATGTTAAAGTACCTTCTGCCAATCAAAACAACCTTGTATCTTTTCTAGCTGCTCTTGAATCTATACATGTGGAAAAGGACGAAGTGGCAAAAGTTGTACTTGACGAAAGAACCGGAACTGTTGTTGCAGGCAGCAACGTGAAAATTTTACCCGCAACAATCACACACGGTAATTTAAATATAACAATACGTTCGTATCCGTTAATCTCGCAGCCTCAGGCATTTTCAAACGGCAAAACGGTAGTGTTTAATAATACTATTCCATATGTAACCCAGGATTCAACAAATACTATAGCAATACAGGGTGCAACAACCGTTCAGCAGGTTGCGGCTGCATTAAATTCGTTAAAAGTTTCACCGAGAGATATTATTTCAATTTTCCAGGCACTTAAAAAGGCAGGCGCACTAATCGGCGAGCTTGTTATAATTTAAGATTAAGAATTTCAATGACTAATGTACAATTAAAAATAACTGATCCTTCAAAGCAGATATCCTCCGCACAAAGTACAACCGGCAGGTATACTACTGCACAGAAGACAAAAATTGCACATGCGGCTAAAGAATTTGAAAGTCTTTTAACATCCATTATGCTTAAAAGCATGACCAAAACCACAAACGGCATGTTCGGCAGCGACAGTTTCGGCGGCGATGATTTTAGTATGATATTCTTAAATCAAATTGCTTCGTTTATTTCCGAAAAAAAAGATCTTGGTATAGCGGATGTACTTTATAAAAAAATTACGGGTGAAGACTTAAACGTTAAACCAAAACCGCAGGAACTGCAGCCTTTAAAATCCGAATTGAAAACGGAATCAAAGCCGGCAACTAAAAAAGCACCTTCCATTACACCTAGCGGTAAAGCAATAGACAGACTTAATCGTTATGACAATATTATAAACGAAGCTTCCAATATTTTCGGTGTTAATAAAAATGTAATTAAATCGGTAATTTTAACAGAATCTTCGGCAAAGGAAAATGCAATTTCCGGTGCAAATGCCAAAGGTTTAATGCAACTAGTAGATTCTACAGCTACCGAAATGGGAGTTAAAAATGTTTGGAACCCAAAGCAAAATATTTTCGGGGGCACTAAATATTTAGCCGAAATGCTTCGAAAATATAATGGTAATCTGGATCTAGCTTTGGCATCCTATAATGCAGGTCCGCAAAATGTAGATAAATACGGCGGAATTCCGCCTTTTGAAGAAACACAAAATTATGTAAAGAGAGTTTTGGGATATTTAAACCATTTTAATGGAGGTAACAATGGAATTGACCGATCTATTTAGATGCCTTAAAGAACAGCACCAGGTTCTTCGTGAGTATTTGGATACACTTTTGGTACATCAGAAGGCAATAATAAACGGGAACTTAGTAGGCATGGAGCAAATGATAAGAAAAGAAGGCAGCCTATTATTTAACATAGGCAGCTTCGAAACAGAAAGATATGAAATTATACAGCAGCTAGCTGAAAAATATTCAATAAACATTAAATCGAATAAGCTTTCCGATTTAATACGGGAGGCAAAGGAAAAAGGATTATTCGATACTACCGGATTGGCAAGTCTGAGAGATTCGCTTCAAAAATTAATTTCGGAAATAATAAAAGTTAATACCCAAAATAAATTCTTAATAGATCAGGCAAGAAGTTTTATTAAAGATGTAATTGCAGCATTTACCAAATCTAATAACAGCGTACTGGTGGACAGGAGATATTAAAATGGGAATATTTAGTGTATTAGGTATTGGGGCAAGTGGTCTTACGGCATACCAGCAAGCTTTGGATGTAACTTCACAAAACATAGTTAACTCCGGTAATCCGGATTACTCCCGTCAAACAGCTGAACTTACTACCACCACACCGCAGCAGCGGGACGGGCTAATATGGGGTACCGGTGTTCAAGTGGGAGATATAACAAGGGCATACGATGCTCTAACTGTACAGCAATTGAGGAATTATAATTCCAAATATTCCAATAGTAATAATACTAATATATTGCTTAGCCAGGTACAAAGTCTTCTTAATGAACCGTCTAACCAGGGAATTTCCGAATTGACCACCGCATTTTTCAATTCCTGGCAGCAACTTTCAGTTACACCTAATTCCGTCGCTTTAAGGCAAAATGTTGTTCAGGCTGCTCAGTCATTAAGCAATCAAATACAATCGATAAACCAGGGATTGGATTCGATTCAAACCAATATTAAAGGTGGAATTAATTCCGATGTAAATACAATAAATAAGGATTTGCAGCAGATACAATCTTTGAATGACCAGATTTATAATTTGCAAAGCGTCGGTCAAACTCCAAACGATTTACTAGATGCCAGAGATAAAGTGATTAGCGACTTAAGCAATCTTGTTAACATTAATGTAAATTATGATAGCAGCAACATTGCAGACGTATCTATCGGAGGGGTATTGGCAGCAGATCAAGCTCATGCTGTACAATTTAAATCTTCAATTCAAAACGGCAAAGTAGTTTTAACCAATCAAGATGGTTCGGCTACCGTAAATATTAACGGAGGGAAATTATTTGCCGAGACTAATGTATATAACAATACAATCCCTTCGTATCAAAACAGTATTAATACTTTTGTAAACAATCTTATGCAGTCCGTAAACACTCTTCATTCCGGCGGGTATACTTTGGATAATCCGCCTCAGACCGGAATAAATTTTTTCGAGGGCTATTCGGACGGAGTTCTAAAAATTAATAGTGCGATTGTTAACGATCCGAATAAAATTGCGGTTTCTTCCGACGGGACTTCCGGTAATGGGGACATTGCTTTAAGTTTGGCAGCTCTCAGTACAACAAAGCAGGCCGATGGAAACACTCTGCTGGATGATTACTCAACATTCGTTAGCCAGGTAGGTACGGATGTTAAGGGGGCTTCGGATAATGCTAACTCTTATAATTTGGCCGTGCAGCAATTGCAGCAGCAAAAGTCTTCTATATCGGGTGTATCAATAGATGAAGAAATGACAAATGTAATTCAGTATCAAAAATCATATACTGCTTCGGCAAAGCTAATTACCGTTGCCGATCAGATGCTTCAAACTTTAATAGACATGGTATCGTAACATGAGAATAACAGATTTAATGATAAGTAATGATTACCTGTACAATTTAAATTCAACCAAAAGTTTGGTTGACCAATTGCAGACCGAAATTGCTACGGGTAACAAAATTCAAAAACCATCCGATTCACCAAGCGGTACTGTTAATATTTTGGGATGGAACAACCAGATAGACCAGGCCAACACCTTAATTAGCAACATAGGCAGCGGGCTTTCGTTTGTTAACGATTCAACACAACAAATGCAGAATATTCAGGACCAGATTACGTCGGTATTATCTAATTTAACCCAGGCCCAAAATGCTACCAACAACCAGAATTTGGGTAATATAGCCCAGCAAATTGATTCATCTTTATCTTTAATTTTAGATAGTGCAAATTCCAAATCAGAAGGTAAGTATCTGTTTTCCGGAACCGATTATACTGCCGCACCTTTTGGTTATACCGCTGATGGTAAATCTATTGAAGTAAAAGACAGCAGTATTTCCGGGGTACAAAACATTTATATTTCTCCGGATGTAAAACAACAAATTAATTTTCCCGGCTCGGATGTCTTCGGAACAATAGTTAAAGGAGGCGGAAATATAGATTCTAGTACTGCTGTCGGTGCAACTGTTTCGGGGCAGACAAATGTTTACGATGCCTCCGGGAATCAATATACCTTTAAAACTAGTTTTAAGAAAACCGGCGCAGACACTTATAGTTTTACTTACGACATACTTGACTCAAGCAATAATTCCGTTCTATCCTCAGCTCCTGCTGCTCAAACTTTGGTATTCGACAGCAGTACGGGAAATTTACAAACCGTAGACGGGAAATCACCTTCGCTTATCCAGGTAAATGTACCGTCAAGCAATATCAATTTTAGTTTTGATCCTTCGGCCCTAACCGAAAAAAATTCTTCGTCTTCTTTATCCTTTAGTGCTAATCAAAAGACGGACATTTTTAATACACTTATATCTATAAGTAATAATTTAAAAAAAGGTATTCAACCTACAGCCGATCAGGTGCAGGCTGTTAAAGATTTTAACAGCAGGCTTTTAGATAATATATCACAATCCGGTAATATTGCAAACAGGCTTACAAACGCTAAAGATTTGTTAAACAATAAAACAACACAGCTTCAGAGTCTTGTATCGGATACACAGAGTGTTAATGTGGCAAAAGCTGTTGTTGATTTACAAACTCAGCAAAATTTATTGCAGATGTCTTATAAAATGGCTGCTTCCATATTACCGCAATCAATTTTGAATTATTTATGACGAGAAAAGTCGGGACATTCAGCGGATTATTATTAGGTATACTTTCAATATTCGGCGCATTCTTTTGGGAAGGAGGTGCATTCGGGGCACTGTTTTTACTTCCGTCATTAGTTATAGTTTTCGGCGGAACTTTTTCCGCCGTTATTATAGGCTTTGGGTACGACAAATTTAAAAATATTTTGAAACTAATAAGATTGGCTTACTTCCCCGCAAAATATAATTTAAAATCACTTATAAATAATCTGGTAGAATTTTCGATAATATCTAGAAAAGAAGGCCTGCTGGCAATTGAAAAAAGATTAGATCGATTGGAATATTTGTTTCCCAAAAAGTTAATTAAATATGCAATCGATGGAACCGATGCCGGACTGCTGCAAAATTTGGCAGCTTTGGAAATGAAAGCGATGCAGGACAGGCATTATTCAAACATTTTCATATTTACAAAAATGGGAGGATATGCCCCTACAATGGGAATAATTGGCACGGTTATGGGATTAATAATGACTCTTGCCAATGCAAGCGGTGATCCTAATTTACTAATTAAAAATATAGCTACGGCATTTATTGCTACCCTTTGGGGAGTATTTAGTGCTAATATTTTGTGGCTGCCGATAGGAGATAAACTTAAAAAATGTCACCTAGAAGAAAAACATATGATGGAGATTTCATTGGAAGGTACGTTGGCTCTCCAGAGCGGGGAGATTCCCTCGGTGGTCAAAGCACGGCTTTTAAGCCTGCTGCCGCAAAGAGAACAATTAAAAATGATGATCTAACGGAACCGGAGGAATCACCGTTTTATGAAAGCGGTGAAAAAGACAGATATCTGATTACATACGCAGATTTAATAACATTATTACTCGGGTTGTTTATTATCTTATATGCCGTTTCAAATGTTGATGCCCATAAATATAAAAAGGTAATTTCGGCCATGGGTGATGTCTTTGGAAACCGGGCAAAAATAATTAACCTAAATAATAATATAGTTAGGCCTATCCCCGGTAAAGAAGAATTGCTTAAGGATAAACTAGTTCAGCTTATTGATAAATATCATTACAATGAATCGATAAGACTTGAAGAAAATAAAAGAGGAATTACGATTCATATTCTTGATGATATTTTATTTAAATCCGGCAGCGCTAACCTGGATAACGGCTCTTTTATAGTTCTGGACAGACTGGCATCAATTTTAAAAGAATTGCCTAACGATATAAGGGTCGAAGGGCATACGGACGATGTCCCGATTCATACGGCAACCTTTCCGTCTAACTGGCACCTTTCGGTAGCCAGGGCACTTAATACGGCTTATTACTTAATACATAACGAAGGATTACCGCCGGAAAAAATTTCCATTGTCGGTTATTCGAAATATAAACCGCTCGATTCCAACAATACTTCGAAAGGAAGAGCAAATAACAGAAGAGTAGATATAGTAATAATTAAAAAGTGATTCATATGAAAATAAAAACAAACCAATTCGGTGAAGTTGAATATGATACCGAACATATAATTAAATTTGCCGGGGGTATTTTCGGCTTTGAACAATTTAAGAATTACCTGCTAATAAAGGTTGATGAAGATCTTTTTTACTGGCTTAATTCTATAGACAAGCCGGAGGTGGCTTTTCCCTTAATCGGTATTGGAGTGATAGATGATAAGTACCCTTCTGAAAAAGAACATGAAGCTTTCGGAATAGTAACTCTTAACAGAGACGTAATTAAAATTACAGTTAATTTGAAAGCGCCGGTATTTATTAATCAGACAACCAAAACCGGTTTCCAGAAAATACTTGATGAAGATAAATACCCCATTAAGTATCCCCTTTTTAAAGAATGATTAACCCGGTGGAAATATGTTAATATTAACCAGAAAAACAAATGAAGAAATAAAAATAGGACCCGAAATTACGGTAAAAATACTGTCTATTTCGGAAGGGCAGGTTAAACTCGGGTTTTCGGCACCTGCCGATGTTGAAATTTTTCGCGGTGAGATTTATGAAAATGTTAAGCAGGTAACTATAGAAGCTTCAATTTCCGGCAACGATCAAAAACCGGCCGATTTATCCAAACTGAAGCTTAATAAAATTAGAAAGATAAACAATGAATAATGATAATAAAACTGTAACCATACTTATTGTTGACGATTCGGATATTATACGTTACTCATTAAAAAATTTTTTCGGCGATTACGACATTGAGGTTGTCACTTGCAGCGATGGTTTGGAAGGTATACAAAAAGTAATAGAGAAGAAACCGAAGTTAATTTTTCTGGACCTTATGATGCCGAATTTTGACGGTGTAAAAATGCTGCAGGTTATTAAAGTAATGGACGAGCATAAGACTATTCCCGTAATAGTAATTAGCGGTAATACAAACAGGACAAATGTACTTACTGCTATTGAAGCCGGAGCAGACAAAGTAGTTTCCAAACCGCTTAAGAAAGATATATTGATAAAAAATATAAACGAACTTTTGGGTGAAAATTTTCTTTCCGGGTTAAAGAAGAAAAAAATGTTTTCATTAAGCGAAACAAAAGATATAAGGAAGCAATTATGTGCTATGTTCCTTAAAAACTTTCCGGAAAAAAGAGAAACAATTATAAACGGGCTTAGACAAATGGATAAGGATGCGGTTAGAAACATTGCTCACGAAATTAAAGGTGCAGGCGGTGCCATAGGCTTTCCTAAGCTGAGTGTTCTTGGCGGTGTTATAGAAGAGCAGGCTTCCCGTAATGATGTTAAGTGGCAGCAAATTAAATTATTGTGTAATCAGGTCTTCAGTTTTGTTGAGGAAATTGAAGAACAAAATTCATTTATAGAAAAATAATATGTTTGTAATTATAGGAATTATTATAGTTGTAGTAGCTATTCTTTCAGGTTTCCTTTTCGAGGGAGGAAACGTACTTCTCCTTATGCAATGGTCGGAAATAATGATTATATGCGGTTCGGCATTAGGCAGCATTATTATTTCGGCTCCCCCCACACTTCTAAAAAAAATATTTGCGGAAATAACCAAGTCTATTTCTCCGGGCCATTTTACAAAAAAAGATTATTTGGAATTGTTAAAATCATTTAATGAGCTTTTTCTTATAGCCCAAAGAGACGGGCTGCTTGCCATAGAAAAGCACATTGAAAACCCTAAAGAGAGTGAAATACTTTCTGCAAATAAAAAATTTGCGGATAACGAAATGCTTAGAAACTTTTTTTCCGATACTATGAAAGTGATGCTCTCCGGGGGAGTTCCGCCTCACGAACTGGAAGATTTAATTGAAACTGAAATTGAAACATTTGAAATAGAATCCAAACCGGTCCCTTCTTCTATTTCAAGAGTAGGCGATTCACTACCCGGGCTGGGAATTGTAGCTGCGGTTTTGGGCATTATTGTTACAATGGCATCCGTAGATAAAGGTGCTGTTGTAGTAGGTGAGCATGTGGCCGCAGCATTAGTGGGAACTTTTATGGGTGTACTTCTTTCATATGGCTTTGTTAACCCGCTGGCCGCAAACATTGAACAAAATATTGAGAATAAAACTAGAGTACTACAGACAATTAAAGCCTGTATTGTTGCTTATGCAAAAGGCAACCCTCCGGTAATAGCCGTTGAAATAGCACGACGAACAATTTTTTCGGATGAAAGGCCTACATTTAGCGAACTGGAAAATTTTGTTAGAGGAAAAAGTTAGAAATGGCAAACGGCGAAGATCTTCAACCTAGAATTATTAAAAAAGTAAAAAAACATGAAGGACATCACGGCGGTGCATGGAAAGTTGCATATGCGGATTTTGTAACTGCCATGATGGCATTGTTTATCGTATTGTGGATCTTAAGCCAGAATCAAAATGTAAAGCAAATGGTTGCAAACTATTTTAAAGATCCAATCGGGTTTTCCAAAGGGAGAAACATATTAAACGGAAGTAAGGCTATCGTTCCAAATCCGCCGGATCCTGCCTTGCACGATATTCATGCAAGAGAAATAGAGATACTAAAGAATATGGGTGATAAAATTCTGGGTGAACTTTCCAAAGAAGCTACATTTAAAAACATTATAGAGCAGATTAAAATAAAATTTGTAAAAGAAGGATTAGAGATTGAACTTTTAGACTCCTCAAAGGATTTATTTTTTAATATAGGAACGGCAAAATTAACAAAGGAAGCTATATTGCTGTTAAAGAGAATCGGCAACCAGCTTGCAAAGCTGCCGAATATGATAATAATTGAAGGGCACACAGATGCACGTCCGTATGCCGGCGGTTCCGAAGGATATACAAATTTTGAATTAAGTGCCGACAGGGCAAACTCCGCCAGGCGTGCTCTTACATCCGGCAACCTGTCGGATAAAAAAATAGATCAGGTTAGAGGATATGCAGACAGACGGCTTAGAGACCCCGAACATCCTTATAGTTTTGTTAATAGAAGAATTAGTATTATTGTTAAATATTCGGACAAATTACAATGAAAAACATACTTGTAATTGAAGATGATCCATTTACTATTGACTTTTATAATTTCGTTTTTAAAAAAGCCGGTTTTAATTCCATTGTACAGGAAGACGGCGATAAAATAATTGAAATCCTTGCAATGGAAAATATTAATATTATTATCATGGATATAAATTTAAAGAATACTTATCTTATGGGGAAGAAAATAGACGGAATAAAGCTTTCCGCATTTATTAAGCAAAATGAAGAAATTAAGCATCCGCCGATTTTACTGGTTACTGCTTATTCTCCTAATTTGAAGGAAAGCGATTTTCTAAAAGAAAGTCTTGCGGAAGATTTTATTATTAAACCGATTATTGACTTTAATCAATTAATTAACAAAATAAACATTCTTGCTGAAAATTGAATATGGATAAGATTCTAATTGTTGAAGATGAAAAAGATACATTGTTTATTCTAGATAAACTTTTATCTAAGAATAATTACGAGGTTTATGCGTCTTCCAACGGACAAGAAGCATTAAACATGCTGAATGATGTTATGCCGGAAGTAATTATTGCGGATTGGACTATGCCGGTTATGGACGGTATTGAACTTTGCAATATTATTAAGAAGGATGAAAAATTTAAGCTTATTTATTATATTATTTTAACTGCAAGAGCTTCCTTAAAAGATAGGGTTACCGGTTTGGATATCGGTGCGGACGACTTTCTTGTTAAGCCTGTTCAGAACCAGGAACTTCTTGCAAGAATTAGATCCGGTATTAGAATTCATAACCTTCAAAATGAACTGAAGAAAATCGAACATAATAAAGCTCTTATTGAAATGGCCTGTACAATAGGGCATAGAATAAACAACCCTTTAAGCAGTCTTTTGGTTTCAGTTAAAAATATTGAGGATGAACTCGGAGATAAAAAGGAATCTCTGGAAGAAGACATGATTGTGATTAACAAATCTATTGAAAGGATAAAAACCCTCGCAAATAACCTTACCCAACTTCGGAACCCGGAAATTATAGACTACACCTCCGACAATAAAATGATAAAATTGGATTAACTACCCTTAACTATCTTCCCTTTTTCTTCGATTATAAGTTGAGGAATAACGGGATGCTGGATAAAATTAATAACATATCGGCAGGCAGCGACTTTACAAAGGCCGTTCGCACTTCAAGCTTCGGCTCAATACTAAGCTCTGCATATACTCATAAGGTAGATGCCCATGATTTTGCCGATATTTCACCGGCATTTAAATTTCTTAACAGTGTTAACTGGAAGCTGAAAGAATTTAAACATATTGAAAACGAAAAATTATTCTTTGGATTTGTTCTATCGGATATTGAATTCCATACTGCAATAAGCCTGGTAA
>JBJKQP010000213.1:0-23244 GCA_046705105.1 Ignavibacteriaceae bacterium
GATCAAGTGATGGATGCTTCACCTTATGCAGTTCCGGTAGTAAGCTTTGTTTTGAAGAATGCACTTTCTTACGGCTTATATGAGTTAAGACAGGAAAAGATGAATTGGCCCTTTGCTACTGCGGCTCCGCTTACATATAACCAGTTCAAATTCGGTATTACTTTTGTTTTTTAATAGCCAACTTCATAAAACTTTTTACAAAGTGACCGATTCAGGAGTGATTCACCTGATGAGAAAGGAGTAAACAAATTTCCCGATGCCCGCCGGGAAAGAAAGGTTCGGCATGTTTTGAGGTTTATACTATTATTATTTGCTTCTATTAAAAAATTTTAGTATAAATTATGTGTAATTAAAATTAAATTATTTAAACAACCAAAGCTGAATTAAATATTTTCTAACGGATTCATAAAAAATGAAACATGTTATTAAATATGCGGCTGCTCTTATTTTTTGTATATTACTCTTTAGTTGCTCGTCAATGCAGATGACCGGAGATGAAATTACCGGTCCGGAATTGATAGATCAATATCCATTACCTCCGTTACCGTCTTCCATTCAGGAACCTACTATTACGATAAATTTAAAGCTGTTTATTACAAAAGATGGTTCCGTTCAAAACGTAATAGTTAATGACGGCCGGGTAGATAAGAAATGGTTGGAACTTGCCAAGGCATCAATTTTAAAATGGAAATACCTGCCGGCGCATGTTAGCAACAAACCGATTAGTATTTGGATATATCAAAGAACAATTATCAATATTGTTCCGCCTAAATTTTTCTTCCTTGCCGAAATTCAGTTTGATTCTCTTGAAACGGCACAAAAGGTATACAGCCTTCTTAAAGAGGATAAAAATTTTGAAGAGCTTGCCCGTAATTATTCAACGATGTCTTCAGGTAAATTAAACGGACAGCCTACTAAAGTGAATGTTATGAATTACCCGACAAAAATACGCGATAAAATTATGGAATTAAATTACGATGATTTTACCGTTCCTCTAAAGTACAACGGCAAATATGTAATTTTTAAGCGTGTAAAAGAATCGCGGGGTAATCTTAATCGGTAAACTTTATCTTCAAATTTACAATCTCGGAATAACTGCCGGTTCTTACAGGAGGGCCCCACGTACCTGCACCGCAGGAAACGTAGTATTGCGTATTCCCTTTTTGAAGGTAGCCCCAGCTAACTTCGTATATTCTATTTGTAATTAAATTGCCGGGAAACATTTGCCCGTGATGGGTATGCCCGGATAGCTGAAGATCCACTCTGTTCTTCTCCGCTTCTTCCAAACCGAAAGGTGTATGATCCATCAAAATAACGGGGAAACTTTTATCAACATTATCCATTACTTCTTCAAGAGGTTTTCTTTTCTGTTTTGTAAATTGTTTTTTTGCAATGTCGTCTCTTCCAACAAGGTAAAAAGAATTATCAATCATAACCGAAGTATCTCGCAGGAGTTTTATATTGTAGCTCTCAATAAAAGATACGGCACTTTCAATCCCGTTGATAAATTCGTGATTCCCGGTTATTGCAAATGTTCCGTATTTTGATTTTAGTTCTAATAAAGCCGGACCAATACCTCTTTCCTTAAGTATATACGCATGATCATCAAAAAGATCCCCTGCAATTAAGACAATATCCGGATTTAGGGAATTTATTTTTTCAACAATCTTGAGAAGAAATTTTTCATTATCCATTGGTGAAAGATGAATATCCGATGCCATTACAATGTTTAATTTACTCAAAGGGCTATTACCTTTGCGCAAATTTAAATCTATTGTTTTTACATGTAATGTTCTGGTGTTTATAAAGCCGGCAGTAACAATTGTTCCAACAATAATAAGTATTATTAATGCCGTAATAAATTTTACAAACGGGTAATTATTTTTAATAAAAGTCGGAAAAAAATTAAACTGCCAATTAAATAGTCTTAAAACATCAATTAAAATAACTGATAATAAAAAGTAAATCATAAAAGCAAACCAGAAGGAACCCGCCCACAAAATTATATCATAAAGAAAACCGGGAACGGCCTTGGTAAATATCTTTGCAATTATATACGAGAGAGAAAAAAACAGAAATATTATTAAATAATAAAACCGCACATGCGGAAAAATGGAAAGAGCCTGCCATCCTCTAATAAAAATGTAATAGTTGACAGCAGCATAAATAGAAAAGAAAATTGAAAAGAAGAATATCATATATTTTTTATTTAATGATTTTCATTTCCGAGCTTGTACTTCTTAAACTTACCTTGAACTTAAACTTCCTTGCAAACATAGTTCAAGTTCGAGTGTAAGTTCAAGTTCAGGAAATTTTAGGAATTCATGTATCGGTAAAATTACGAATTTAGTTGTACTCATCCCAGCTTTTTACAGGAAGTTCTTGAGGTTTAATTCGGGTTAAAGCTTTAACAAACCTTTTTGCAACCTGGATGTTTGTAATTAGATTAACATTCATATCCACCGCTTTTCTTCTAATTATGTAATCATTATCAAGCTCATATTTTTCTTCATTCTTAGGAATGTTAATAACAAGATCGATTTTACCTTCATTGAGATAGGACATTACATTAGGTTCTTTATTTTCCAAAGGCCAATATAATATATCGGCTTCCATATTATGTTCTTTTAAAAACTTTGCAGTTCCGTTGGTAGCATAGAACTTGAGTCCCATGTTATATAATTTAATTGTATCACTCAAGAACTCTGCCTTTTCCTTTAAGGTACCTGTTGAAAGCATTACGGCTTTCCGTGGTACACGGTATCCGGTTGATAAAAAGCTTTTTAGAAATGCCTCATTAAAATCATCTCCCAGACAGGCAACTTCTCCTGTTGATGCCATTTCTACACCAAGTATAGGGTCGGATCCTTTTAACCTTGTAAAAGAAAACTGGGGCGCTTTAACACCAACATAATCGACATCGAAAGAAGATTTGTCGATTCTCGGAACCCGCTCCCCCATCATAAGTTTTGTGGCTATATCAATAAAATTAATTTTTAGGACTTTGGAAACAAAAGGAAAACTTCTAGAAGCCCTTAGATTACACTCTATAACTTTTATCTCGTTATCTTTAGCTATAAATTGAATGTTAAACGGACCGGTAATTTTAAGTTCTTTTGCAATTTGCCTGGTAACCATCTTGACTCTACGCATGGTTTCCAGGTATGTGCGCTGCGGCGGTAAAACCATGGTTGCATCGCCGGAATGTACGCCTGCGTTTTCAACATGCTCGGAAATTGCATAGCAGAATAACTCACCTTCTTCTCCTACCGCATCAACTTCAATTTCTCTTGCATTGGTAATAAACTTACTTATTACAACCGGATATTCTTTGCTTATCTCGGAAGCTTTCCTTAAATACTTTTCAAGTTCCTCATCGGAAATTACTATACTCATTGCTGCACCGCTAAGAACATAACTGGGACGTATTAATACGGGATAACCGACTTTGTGTGCAAATTTTTTGGCTTTGTTCAGATCGGTTAATTCTTTCCATTCCGGCTGGTCAACTTTAATTCTATCAAGGATTTGAGAAAACTTATGACGGTTTTCCGCATTATCAATTTGCAGAGGCGAAGTGCCTATTATTTTAGCTCCTGCATTATGCAATTTTACTGCAAGGTTGTTTGGAATTTGTCCCCCCATTGAAATAATAACCCCGTACGGATTTTCTTTTTCATAAATATCCAGCACACGTTCAAATGTTAATTCTTCAAAATATAATTTGTCACAAATATCATAATCGGTACTTACGGTCTCCGGGTTACAGTTAATCATTATAGTATTGTATTCTAATTTATTTAAAGACATCACTGCATTAACACAGCACCAGTCGAATTCTACAGACGAACCGATTCTGTATGCACCGCTCCCAAGTACTATAACCTGGTTATTGACCGGTGTTGTTGGTTTATCGGTATTTTGTTCAAATTCAATATCGCTTTCGCTGCCGTGGTAAGTAAGATAAAGATAATTTGTCTGTGCCGGATATTCTGCCGCAAGAGTATCTATTTGCTTAACAACCGGAACAACGTTTAAGCTCTTTCTAAAGTTTCTAACTTCAAAATCGCTTGAATTTGTTAATAGTCCTATTTGAATGTCCGAGAAACCGTTCTGTTTAGCTTCAAGCATTAAGCCTGCGGATATTTTGTTTAGTTTCGTTCCCTTCAATTTCATTTCGGTTTCAATTATATTTTTCATTTTATAAAGAAACCATTTAGTAATTTTCGTCAGTTCATAAATTCTATCTATTGAATACCCGTCTTTTAGAGCCTGTGCGATCGCATAAATTCTTTTGTCTGTCGGCCGGGATAATTCTTTATCAAGATCGTCAAACTTTATATTGTTCCCAGTAAAACCTTTCATAGAAATATCCAGCATTCTTACAGCCTTCTGAAGCACTTCTTCAAAGCTTCTTCCAAGCGACATTACTTCGCCGACCGATTTCATTTCGGTTCCAAGCTGCGTACTTACCTGCCGGAATTTTTGAAGATCCCATCTGGGAAATTTAAGGGCAACATAATCCAGCGCAGGTTCAAAACATGCAGATGTTTCTCTGGTAATAATATTTTCAACTTCGTTAAGAGCATAACCCAAAGCAAGCTTGGTAGCAATGAATGCCAGCGGGTATCCGGTAGCTTTGGATGCCAGTGCAGAGCTTCTGCTTAAACGAGCGTTCACTTCTATAATTCTGTAATCATCCGAATTAGGATCAAGAGCATATTGAATATTGCATTCTCCCACAACTCCTAGGTGGCGGATTAATTTTATTCCTATTGATCTCAGCATAAAATTTTCATGTGCGGATAAGGTTTGAACCGGTGCAATAACAATGCTGTCTCCCGTATGAATTCCCATCGGATCAATATTTTCCATTGAACAGATAGTGATACAATTATTGTACTTATCTCTTACAATTTCATACTCAACTTCTTTCCAGCCGTAAACAGATTCTTCGATTAAAATCTGACTTGTAAAAGTAAATGCCCGCCTGGCTTTCTCTATTAATTCTTCTTTATTATTAACTATACCCGAACCAAGTCCGCCTAATGCATAAGCGATTCTAACCATTACCGGAAAGCCTATTTTATCCGCTGCCGATAGTGCTTCTTCAACATTTTTTGCGGTTTGGCTATGTGCTACCTTCAAACCTATTTCAGTTACTTTGTTTGCAAACAACAGTCTGTCTTCCGTTGCTTGGATGGCAGTAACGGGTGTTCCAAGGACTTTGACATTATGTTTTTCAAGAATTCCTTTTTCGAACAACTCAACGCCGACGTTTAACGCCGTTTGTCCTCCGAATTGAAGAAGTATACTGTCCGGTTCTTCTTTTTCAATTATCTTTTCAACAAACTCCGTTTTAATCGGCATAAAATAAACTTTATCTGCAAAGTTTGCGGAGGTTTGTATTGTTGCGATGTTGGGGTTAATTAAAACAGAAGTTATTCCGTCTTCTTTTAATGCTTTAATTGCCTGGCTGCCCGAATAATCAAATTCGCCTGCCTGCCCGATTTGTAAAGCACCCGAGCCTAGAATCAAAACTTTTTTGGGTTTACCTTTTTTTATCATTTACAGCACTATATTTAAATTTTAATTAATCGGCTTACTATCCATATATAAAGTATCTGGACATAAATCTAAACCATTGTCCCATTGTATACTACCAAGGAAGGGTTTGACCGAATTAAAAATTGAATAATCTTTTAGTTCTCTAAAATTTCCTATAATTAGATATGGCTTTACATCAAACAATTTTTTTTCATTATTAGTAAAAGTTATTTCAAGAAGATAATTGGGCTTTACTTGTACTTCCTTAACTCTTGGATTCATACTATCTCCTTTCATTTTAATGGTTCAATCTTAAAAACATTTTTGCCATCTATTGCTAATTCCCAATCTGCCATCAATTCATCTTTATGAATTTCGATCCAAGCCAATATTAATTACATCTTATTTTCTTTAATTGAGCCTTCTAAAAGTTTGCCTTCCGGGATTGAAACGACTGCTTCTTCATCCTGGTATTTTACATGAATATGAGGAGTATGATGTTTTCGATTATCTAAATAATACATAGAAATTATTATCCCATAAAACATAGAAATAACTGCCATTGTATTCTCCTCGATTTATTTTTATTGTACAATTATACCTGAAATATAATAAGACCTTTTTTCATATATTTTATTATTTCATTATTGTAAAGTATAACGTATTTTTTTAACTCCTTCAACTTATTTACTTTAATGCACGTAAAAACAAATCAAAAATAAATTCCGTATCGTCCGGTCCGGGAGAAGCTTCCGGGTGAAACTGTGCCGCAAAAAACGGTTTGGAAATATGAATGATGCCTTCGTTCGTTCCATCGTTATCATTTACAAACCATTCGCGCCAATCCAACGGAAGTGTTTCGGAGTTAACTGCGTAGCCGTGATTCTGAGAAGTTATGTAACATCTTTTTGTACCCATCTCGTTGCACGGCTGGTTATGGCTGCGATGACCGTATTTTAATTTATATGTATCGGCTCCTGCAGCAAGTGCCATAATCTGGCTGCCGAGACAAACGCCAAGTACCGGCGTACCGATTTCCATCGCCTTTCGCGTATTTTCAATTGTTGTTTCACACATTTTAGGATCACCGGGACCATTGGAAATTAATATACCGTTAACTTTTTCCTTGGAAAAATCGTAATCATAAGGAACGCGTAAAACCGTTATATCTCTTTTAAGAAATGCCTGAATAATATTATTCTTTGTCCCACAGTCAACAAGAACTATCTTTCTATCATTCCGTTTATATTCTACCGGTTCTTTTATACTTACCTGTTCAACAAGATTCAGTTTGTTAACGTCTTCAAAATCTACTTCTTCATTTTCATTTATAATTATCTTGCCGGACATAGTTCCTTTTTCGCGAAGTTTTCTTGTAAGCATACGTGTATCAATTCCGTAAATACCTGGAATTTTTTGCTCAATCATCCAATCGGAAAGAGAACGCTTACTGTTCCAATGTGAATATTCTTCCGAGTATTTTGAAATGACTAGTGCCCTGCAGTGTATTGCTTCCGATTCGAAATATTTAAAAAGTCCGTTTTCTCTTTCATTTCCCGGCACTCCGTAATTTCCGATAAGGGGATAAGTGCAAACAAGAATTTGACCCTGGTAGGAAGGATCGGTCATTGTTTCAGGGTAACCAACCATACCGGTATTAAATACAACTTCGCCGTTTGTGTTTCCTTCAAAGCCGAAACTTGTTCCTGTGAATTCGGAACCATCTTCCAGAATCAATTTTGCTTTTTTCTTTTTCGAATTCATATTGTCTCAATTTATATAAGCGCAAAAAAATAGTCCCGGTAAAGGGACTATTAAATAATAGACTCAATTATAAGAATTATTACCCGGGGGTTTTTAATTTTTCTCTTGTTCAATTAGTCCTACAAAAAATTTTTCAAATATAAATGAATGAATTTTTATTTCCAATTTGATATACGTTTTTTCTAGTGATTAATTTCACTTATTTAATAAAAACCGAAAATATTTTTAATTTTAATGAATAAATTATTATATAAATGCAAATTTTCAGAAATTATTACATAACGACCGGTAACCTTAAATTATTCTTAACAATTTCTTAAAGAAGGGGGAAAGAAAATCATTTGTCACTGCCGGTAATTTTAATAATATTTGTTTTAAATCTTCAGGACAAAAATTAATGAGTGCGAAAAGAGCTGCCGGATCCGCTAAAAAAGCTAAAATACCCAAAACTTTTATTCTCGATACAAATGTAATTCTTCACGATGCTTCATGCATAAAACAATTCCAGGAAAACGATGTTGTAATTCCGTTAACCGTAATTGAAGAGCTTGATCATTTTAAAAGAGGTAGCCAGGTAATAAATTTAAATGCTAGAGAATTTGCACGTACTCTGGATTCCATGACAGGTGCCGCTTTATTTAACGGCGGTGTTTCTATGGGGAAAAAGAGAGGCAAGGTTAGGATCGGAATTGCCAGGGGAATTTCAAACGAAATAAGAGATATTTTTAAAGAAGATACGCCGGATCATAGAATTCTATCCGTTGCACTTGAGTGGAATAAAAAATACAGGAATAATTCCAATATTATTCTTGTAAGCAAAGATGTAAATTTAAGAATGAAGGCTAAGGCACTAGGCATTTTAGCCGAGGATTATACTACCGATAGAATTACCAGCGTTGATGAACTTTACAGCGGAAAAGAAATTATAGAAAATTTTAACGATGAAATGATTGTACAGTTGTTTCAAATTCCTTTTGAAAGCCCTGCCAAACAAATCTTAAAAAAATTTAAAAGCGAACCCGTTCCAAACAAGTATTATATTTTAAGAAATTCCAACCGTTCCGTTCTTGCATATCTTGATCAGGAAATGGAAAAGTTCCATAAGGTAGATAAAAATGTTATATACGGAATAAAGCCGAGAAATGCCGAACAAACGTTCGCCGTAGATGCTTTAACAAATAACAATATTCCATTGGTTTCGTTAACGGGTAAAGCAGGAACCGGAAAAACTCTTCTTGCACTTGCAAGTGCACTGCAGGTTAGAAAATATTACCGTCAGATTTTTGTTGCACGCCCTATTATTCCTTTAAGTAACAGAGATATTGGTTATCTTCCCGGTGATGTTCAAAGCAAAATTGAACCTTACATGCAGCCGCTGTGGGATAACCTAAGAGTAATACAGGACCAGTTTACAGAGGGTGATAAACAAAGCCAGCTTGTAAACAATATGATAAAAGATGAAAAGCTTGTAATTGAGCCGTTGTCATATATCCGCGGACGAAGCCTGCAAAGGATTTTCTTTATTGTTGATGAAGCACAGAACTTAACTCCGCACGAAATCAAAACAATTATTACACGTGCAGGCGAAGGTTCCAAAGTAGTTTTTACCGGCGATATTTATCAGATTGATCATCCGTACCTCGATTCACAATCCAACGGCCTTTCATATTTGATTGATCATTTTAAGGGACAAAAACTTTATGCTCATATAAACCTTGAAAAGGGAGAGCGTTCGGAACTGGCGGAGCTTGCCAGCAACCTGCTGTGACAATCTAATTGCTCGGCATATGGAAACGCTATTGCAAATCACAAGGTTATTATTTTTGCTTAATAAGAAATTGGTTAATTGCTGTCCAAAATAATACCATATAACAGTTTAACAATTCGACAATTAGACCGTCCGTGTTTTAAAAATAATGTATTTAAGTATTCATATTAACTTTAAAATAATATCCCAAATATAAATTTTATTGTTTATATTTATCCCGGGAAAATTATATTAAAGGAGACCGGTCATGAAAATTTTAAAAAAATTATTCCTGTTTTCTTTATCTGCATTTTTCTTCAGCGGATGCATTGAGGTTCAAACACTTGTTAATGTAAACAAAGACGGTTCCGGAACCATACAAGAAAAAGTTTTATTCAGTAAAGAAATGGTAAGCTTATTATCGAGCTTTAATGTTTCCGACAGTACCGCTTCAAAAAGTAAATCCGGTTCTCCTTTTTACGATGTGGAGAAATTAAAATCGGAAGCAGGTAATATGGGCGAGGGAGTAAGGTATATTTCAAGCAAACAAATTACGGAAGGCGATAGGGAGGGATATACAGCAACTTACGGGTTTAGCGATTTGAATAAAATTAAAGTAAGCGATAACCCCGGGAACAAAGCTTCAATAGGGAATAGTCAGGAAGACAAAAATAAAAAGAAGCAGTACCTGACGTTTAATTTCAAACCGGGTTCTCCAGCCCAAATTATTATTAATATACCGAAAGAAGATAATAAGAAACCGGCAACAGAGACAAAAGTTAAAAAAGATACTTCGAACATGAACAATCCGTTTGCAAAGCATTTTTTAAATATGATGAAAGATTTTAGGTTTTCGCTTGAATTAAATGTGAACGGTAAGATAGAAAATACTAATGCTACTTATGTTAAAGGTTCAAAAGTAACTTTGTTCGATGTTGAGTTTGATAAACTTATGAAGGATAAAAATAAAGTTGACGAATTATATAACCTTCAAAATTCTGATTCGGAAGAAATGAAAAAATTATTAAAGAGTATGCCGGGAGTAAAAATTGAAATGGAAAACCCGGTAAATATTAAATTTGATTAATTTATTTTTATGTAATGCAAAAATTCGAATATTCTTTTATATATAAATTATTTTACAGGTTCGGAAATATACCCGTAACATTACTGCTTGCTGTATATTTAATTCTAGCCGCGGTTAATTTGGACAAGTCATTAATAAACTTATTCCCTTTTGCCGTTTCCGCACTTCTTATTTTTTTTCTTAACCGGCAGTATTTAAAAATGTATAAGATCCTTCCTTATAGAATAGAAGCAGACAACGACAAACTGGTTTGCAGCGATTTTCTTTTTTCACAAAAAAAAATAGTTATATTTCATAAAGATATAAGTACTTTATCCGGAGGCGTTTTTGACGGCAAAATAACCGGGATAATGAAAGTTATTGACGGTAAAAATAATGTAAGTGTAGGGTTCTATAACAGCATTAAAAATGTACGGGGCCTTCAGACGCTTATCCTCAGCAAAGTACAGCGAAGTGTTTATGATGATGTAATTGCGAGATTGAAAAAGAAAAGGCCGGAATCATTTAAAAAAAATAAGGAGTCCACTAAATAAATTAAAAAAAGAATATTTGCGTTAAGAACGCCTATTCCTTTTTCTTAAAGAATGCATCGTACTTGCTTCTATCTACAGGCGTATAGTATTTGTCGTATAATTCCTTTAATCTTCTCATAGAAACCGAATCGAAGTCTTCGTCGTCTTTTTGTCTTTTTAAGAACATTTTATATTCTTCAAGCTCATTTTTGTCAAAATTTTTTTCATATCTGTGTAAAGCGTCAAGATATTTTTGTTGATCCCTATAAGACATTTTTAACTCCGTGATTAAGTTTAAAACATAAATCCGGTTTTAGTTTCAAATTTAATTAATCTGCCTAAAAAGAATTTGATGAAACAGTGTAAAAATAACCAAACTTGTTTAAAACAGAAAAATTTATATCTTTAATGTGAGCAATTCTTAATTTAAACGAAAGGGAAATAATAGTATTGGCGGATAAAATAATTTGCCCGGAAGTTTCGGTAATTTTAACTACTTATAACCGTGCAGGCTATTTAAGAAGATGCATAGATTCACTTTTGGCTCAATCATATACTAACTGGGAATTAATTTCTATAGACGACGGAAGTATTGATAATTCTCATGAAGTCTTAAAAGGATATGAATCAATGTATAACAATATAAAAGTTGCCAGACATAAAAATGTAAAGCTGCCTTTAAGCCGGAATAGAGGAATAAATTTATCTTCCGGCAAGTACATTACTTTTCTAGACAGCGATGACGAATTTGAAAAAGATCATTTAATGCTTAGAATAAATTACATGAACGAACATCCAGAAATTGATCTACTGCACGGCGGTGTGAATATTATCGGCAATGAATTTGTCAGAGATAAAAACAATCCGGGAAAGTTTATCCACCTTTCATTGTGCGCTATTGGGGCTACTTTCTTCGGAAAAAGGAAAGTATTTACGGAGCTAAAAGGTTTTAAGAATATAAACTATAGCGAAGATTCTGAATTTCTTGATAGAGCCGAGAAGAAATTTAACGTTAAAAAAGTTAACTTTAGCACTTACATCTATCACAGGGATGCTTCAGATAGTATAACTAATACGTATATACCTTAAGCGTCTTCTAATCCTTAATATTATCGACTGCCTGAATTATATCTTCCAGGCAATTCATATGCAATTCCAGGTATTGGTAAATTCAGTTTAGATCCATTAACTCTTTGCAATTCAAATACTTATCCCAATAAATACGTATGGCATACTTTTTACAAAGTAGAAATGGGAAATAGTCCTAAATAAGTTTTTAATAAATACAGTTGCCAATAAAATTTCAGGAGAAATAACATGATAAAGAAAAGCATTCTTGTAAAGGTGATGGTATTGTTGTCATTTATATCAACGTTAGTATTTTTAGGCGGATGTCAAAATTCACCCACCGGACCAAATACACCGCAAAACTCAACAGATGAATCCGCAATGCTAAAAGTTATTCAATCGGATTCTGCTGTTGCCTCTTTTGAGCCGAATTATAACGAAGAATCTGCAATGAGCATAACGGATAATGCAGGAACTTCAATTTATCCTTTCCGGGTAGGCCAGAAAATGCGGGTAGTTTCAAGAAATTTTACATATACAATGTCCGGCGATACCGCATTCGGAACATATACCCGAACATATGAGGGCGTACTTTATATTTCGGCATCTTATGACTCAGCCAGCAGCAATCCCGATACAGTAATACAAAAACCTTTTACAACAGTAATTACGAGAAATGTTATATTGCTAAAGGTTAACAATAACCGGAATGATACATCAAATTATGCTTGGAGATTGCTTGCCGTTTCTTTACCGGAAGGCGGAACCCTAACCTCGAACGTTAAGATAACAAAGCTATCAATGTTCTTACCAAACGGAGATGTCATTATAATTAATAACCCGAATGATTATTATTTTTCTTTTTCCAAACCGCACGGAAGAATGAGGTGGAAACAAATGATGCATTTTATTCACGGAGAAAAAGTAACCGTTAAAGTAGAACTAAACAGTACATCTGCCGATACAGATTTTGTCACTCTTACTCTCGGAGGTTACTATCATGGATTTCAAAGAGAAAAGATTAAATTTAATCTTGTATCTTCTACACAGAGCGGTACAGGCTACGATAAGGTTTACCAGGGATCGTTTAAGATCCATCCATGGCCCGGATTCCGCAACGCAGTTATAAATGCTTTTCCAAGACAGGTTATTTTTAATGATTCTTCCCCGGTTGAAGTAAGTACCTGGGGTGTTCCTTATTATATTGAAAGATAATTTGCTAACTCATATTACGCAGATTTAGGAATAATGGAGTATTGGAATTTTGAAATTTACTCCATTATTCCAATCTGCCTGTCCTGCAGACGGGCATTCAAATTCTCCAAGCACTTGTTTTGCGTAAGGTGAATTAATACTTAATAATCCTTCAATAAAGTATAATTCGAATTATTTCTCCGGCTAAGCCGGAGAAATTTTTCTATTTCCAAGTACTCTATTAAAGCTGTAAATAAAGAATTATTATAAATTATTAGATTGCAAATAATTTACTTCATTGTTAAGTTAAAGAAAATGAAAAACATGTTTAAATATTTTTTTACAATTTTGTTTATTGCTGTTGTTTTATTGACTGCCGGCTGCAATAGCCCTGCACCGACGGAATTAGTGCAGGATAACTCTTCCCAGCAAAATCCGCTTCAGGTACAAGTTGTAGCAAAAGATACCAGCGATGCATATTACGGCAACGGTTTCGATACTACCGGCGTTACGGGAAGTATTACAAATTATACAAATATTATTAATGTTTGCGGAATAAAGGTTACCAGAAATTCCTCAACGGTAAAAAGCGCCTTTGCCCAGGCAATCTTTTTTGATAAGGCACATCCCGTGCATGAACCGAACGGAAGATTAATCGGCTTTCGCACAATTACACCCGGCACAGTAAAATTTAATAACAACAGCGCAAATAAAATTCCCTATCATGTTGCATTTAATGTCTTAGGGAGAAAGGTAGATTCGCTGCTCGGCTACCAATACGTTTTAACAAACAGGCAGAGAAATCAGTTTAATTTTGAATATAATTCCTCGGTAAACTTCCGGTATATACCCATGCATGGTCCTGCTGTTTCATTCGATATTAAAACTCCGGAAGAAATTACTGGACAGGTAAGATTATCCGGCAATAGGGCCAACGGAACTTTACGGGCGGAATTACAATGGAATAAATCGAACCAGAAACAGATTGAAATTATTTTAGGAATTATTCCAAAAGGCCTGTCGGAAGGCATTCCGCTATACAGGCTAACCGTTAATGATGACGGAAGATTAAACATTCCCGAAAAGCTTCTCAATTCAATACCTAAAAACAAGTATGACAGGATAGAATTTACCTTTGTAAGAAAATATGAAAAACAGTATACGGAAAGAGGTTCGGACATTTATGTATTGTCTCAAAGCATTCACAGCATAATTTTAGAAATTCCTTGAGAAAATATTTTATAAAAATTTTTATAGTATTGATAATTATATCGGCGATGAATTTAACTGCGCAAAGTTCATTCGGGTTTACAGGTTTGTGGAACCCGAATGAAGGTTCCATAAGCATGATGAACGGTTTTGAGGATAATCCTTCAAACCATTCTTTAATTAAAGACTGGGGGCTAATGCTGTCTTACGGAAGTGAATTTTCAAATGCTACGACTTCAAATTTGTATTTAATTTCTTTATCAAAAAGAATTGGCCCGCATTATTTTTCTCTTCGTTATACTCCCGGCTACCAAAAAGAATTTGTGTTTAACAACGGACAGTCTATTATTCTGCAGGATTCTTCAGTGCAGTCTTTAGATTCTAAGTTTACTTATAAAGAATTATTCGGACTTGGTTATTCTTATAAATTTACGAATAGCATAAGTGCAGGTTTTACTTTAAGATATTTTACTCAGGAGTTTAACCAGGAATCCGTACTTCCGGTATTCTCCGATACATTGTACTTAATAAGGGAAAGTCAACTGGAAAAGGCTAACTACTGGCGCGGAGACATGGGGCTATTCTATTCACCTTTTAACAATTTTTCGTTTTCAATTTCTTCCATAAATTTAATTGATGTTGATGAGAACAATGTTAGTGCCTCTGTAGTACCATACGAAATGAAAAGGACAAAAGGGGCATTAATAGGTTTGTCATACAGTCCCTTTAAGCTGCTTGGTTTTAATCTATTGTACGAAACCGACGGAGCTTACCAGTTTGGTTTTAATAATTTCTTTAATGCATTCGGCGGGACGTTTGGGTTGAGCGTAACCGCATTTCACGATAAATATCAATCACCTTATGTTGCAGGGATTATACCTGCGATAACTTTTTCATCAAAAATGTTTGGAATAACGTTTTCGGGAGTAAAATATTTTTCAGGAAGAAACATTACCCATCCTTTTTCCGGTTTTATTAATAACGGCATAAATAATATATTAAACACACGTTACAGCTTTGATAAAGCTTTTATTACCTTTTCTTTTACTCTTAATACAATACCCGAAAGAACAATTGAGTTTTTAGATGCTAAAATTCTTACCAGTATTTACCCCGCATTAACGGATCATTATTTAACCCAACCGTTTGCGAAAGGAGAAATAGTCAACTTAACTAATCATCCCGTCACCGTTAAACCTTCCAGTAAAATAGAAGGAATAAATGCCGACGGAATCGAATCTCCTTCCGTTGTAATCGGCCCCAAAGATACGGCTTCGATCCCTTTTTATACTATTATACCTCAATCTTTCAACAAAAATAAAGCAGGTATTTCTTACGTAGTATTTAATGTTAAAGCTGAAAATAGCGGCGACAAAACGCAATTGCAAAAGCCTATTCTGGTAAACAGCATAAATTCGTGGGACGGCAAGGTAATTAACCTGAGATATTATATAAAAAGAGATTACCGTTTTTCCATGAATTATGCAAAGAATATTTTAAGTAAACATAAAAGTGAACTTGATACTCTATCTTATGTCCTTTCAATTTTTTACGAGGCGAAAATCATATTCAATAGTTTTGTAAAAGATATGATTTACGCATCCAATCCCAGGGCTGATGTAGATTACGTACAATTTCCTAATGAAACTATAAAGCTAAAAGGAGGCAACTGCGACGACCTGAGTGTTTGTTACAGCTCTTTGCTTGAAAGTATAGGAATTCAAACCGCTCTAGTGGATTACAAACCTGTAGACGGAATTGGCCATGTAAATGTTCTTGTAAATACTCAGCTTTCGCCGGAGCAGGCGAGACTAATAACAAATAACGATAACAAATATATTGTTAGGAAAAATGACGCGGGAGTTGATGAAGTTTGGATCCCCGTAGAAACAACTTCGTTAACAAGTTTTAAAAAAGCTTGGGACCTGGGCGCCCAAAAGTTTAACGAAGATGCAATAGATAACCTGGGCCTTGCGAAAAACACCGTCAGCATTGTTGATGTGTACTAAAAATTTTTAGGTGAAATTATGAAAAAAATTTTGTTTATAATCTTATTATCAACGGGAATAATAACCGCACAAACTTTTAAAGCAGAACGGATAGAAGGACATGTAACGGTACAAACAGGAACAGGTGAGAACTGGACAATGGTAAATGACGGGCAAATGTTACCGCCAAATTCTACCGTGGAAACTTCATCGAACTCGCAGGTTTGGCTGCAGGGTGCAAATGTAAACCTTTTATTAAAAGGATCCTCGGCAATTGCTCTGTCAAGCATAAAAAAAATGTCAATCGACCAATTAATCCTTGCTCTTGCAATGGAAGACATGCTAAATGCTCCGCATAAAAAAGAAAATATAAATACCCAAAACACTGCTGTGTACGGGGCGGAAGTTAACGGCATAAAACCTCCGGTTATAAAATCAAATAACTTTGGAATTAAGAGGCTTAACGGTGCAGTTCAGCTTGCCGAAGGAGGATACAAAGAATCGGCTGTGGTTTTTGCCAGAGAAACATTTAGAAAATATCCCGCTACTAAAAGCATTGCCGCATTTAGAATTTACTTTGCCGACATCCTTTATAATCTAGGGCTTAATGAAGATGCTTATGACGATTTTAAGACAATTCAAAAACTAAAATTATCCGATGTCCAGGAAAAGGAAGTAAAAGATAAAATGGATACATTGGCCAAGAGGCTGTTAAATAATTAGAATTATGGAGACTTATTATGAAAACCTATTTCAAAAATATTTTCGAATACGATAATTGGGCGAATAGAAAATTAATTAAAAGTTTAAGTGTACAAAACGTTAAGGAAGAGAGCATATTAAAATTATTATCTCACATAGTGCTTGCCGAACAAACATGGATGCTTAGGTTAAAAGGCGGTGATTATAAAAATAAAAGTTTCTGGAAGTTGCTAAGCATACGTGAAAGCGAAAATATTTCGAACGAAAATTATAACGAATTCATGGAATACTTAAATTCACACGAAGATAACGATTATTCTAAAACTTTTACTTATGCAAACAGTAAAGGTACGGAATACACCAATACTATCGGCGAAACATTAACACATGTCGCCCTTCATTCCGCTTACCACAGGGGACAGATAGCGAAGGAAATGCGCAGGCTCAATAAAGAACCGGTTCTAACCGATTATATTGCATTTGTTAGAGAAAGAAATCTATTGATGAAATGAAAATATAAATGAGTTAATGCCTATCCTAAAAGCATTTTCGCTGCGGTAATTAAGCCTCCAGGTAAAATCCAGTTCTATAGGAAGGAGCACCTGACCAATTCCGAACCCGGCTTCAATAAAAGGATGTTTAAATGTTTTTATAGGATACGGCGAAATAATATTTGATTCATTATTAATATTTGAATAAGCTATATTAACATAAGTGTTTAATTGAAGCTGCCAATCTTTAATAACCGGAATTTTAAGCAGCCTAAAAATTTCATCTCCCCAATAGTGATTCAAATATAAGGTAACAACCCGACTACCTAAAATTTCATTTACGTTTAACGTCCTAAAGGTAAAGTCTTGTGCGGTTAGATCTATATTCCCCGGTAAAGAATAAAGCATCTGGTAGGGAAGAGAACCCTGTGTATACATCCCGAAAGCTTTTAAGTATAGCCATGCGTTATTAAAGGTATTAATATAAGCATTTGCGTTAAGTTCATATGTTTTAAAATTTACATCGCTGCTTAATAGGTTTTTATCCGAATAATTAATATTTCCGCCGAATGTAAAATAAGATTTGCCTTGCGAAATCCTTCTTCTGAAAAATCCGTCTTCAATATAATTTCTAAAATCAAAATGAAATCCGAAGTTTAGCGAATTTACTTTAGTCTCAAAGATTGACGGATTTGATCTAAAGCTTCTGTCTTTTGCAAATAGAGAAAATTCGGTATTTCTAAACGCATTGTTATCTGTCTGGTTGCTAAAACCCCCACTTAAAGAAAGCACCGGGAAAACCTCGCCGGATAAATTAAAATTAAATCCCTTTGAATAATAATAATCTCTAAAATCTTCTTTGGCAACGAGTGCAAGAATTGTTGATGTTAATTCGTTATAGCTATCCGAATTTGCAAAGAGTATATTCAATTTGTTAAAAGCGTTAAAAGAAATTTTATATGTCCGGTAATTTCCAAGGAGATAGGAAGCATTAAAATTTGTTTTAAATCTTTTATCAGAAAAACCGTAAGAAAAAGCTAAAGAGGAATTAAGCCTTTTATCGGCAGCACTGTTAAGGAAAAGTCCGAAGTCAAGGCTGTTGCCTTCTACCCGGTTAAAATGGTACATGCCCAAAGGTGCACTTGTAGAAAAATCATCTGAAAAACTCATTCTGGGAGACAGAATATTAAAGTTTTGCCAAAAAGTTCCGGGAATGCTTTGCAGGCTGTCTATTCTTTTATAAGCTTCCAATTCTTTTTTAGTACTTGGAATTGTAACGGCATTCTTCCAATAAGTGGAATCTTTTTTATCCGCACCGGGAAGAACGGTTAAAACTGCTTTGCTAAAAATATTGGAATTAATATCGGGGTTAATTTTATAATCATAAAGCACGGTATTTATTTCGAAACCGAATTTTACAAGGCTAAGATATTTTAGCGAGGCAAAAATTCTATAATCTACCGGCATATAAATAGAATCTTTAAATTCAGTAAATTGTTGAATGACATTAACTGTATCAAACAAACCGCCGATATTTGCAGCATTGTTAAGCTGCAAATTTACTTTAATTAAATTGTAAGTGCTGTCCGTAATGTAAATGTTTCCCTTAAAGCCCGGATCATCCGCGTCATTTGGAGCCATATAAATTTCGTAAACTTTGTAATTATCCAACGCCAGGGTTTTTTGTATATAAAAGTAATAGTACTTTAACGCATTATCAGCCAAAGGACCCGGCAGATCCTCACCCAGAAAATTTATTTTATCGTTGTAGAAATTTTGGAGAATCCTTCCGCCGGTAAGTATATTTATAGAAGAAGGAAAGTTTGCGGTTTGTCTTCTTGCTGTAATTTCTTCTTTGTAATAATCCGGTTTTTTAAAATAGCCTTTGCTTTCATTTTCTATTATCCCTGTAATTTTAGATGCCGCCGTATCACCACCGTTAAGACCTATGCTTACTCCATGACCACTTCCTCTAATTTCATTCGGAGTTTTGATTAAAGCTTTGGTGTAAGCATCAAACTCATAGCTGTTTAATTTTTTATTTCTCTCGTTTTTTCTTTCAATTGCTTTTTTAACTATTCTTAGAGCAGGATTTTCTCCCGGTTTAACAACAACTTCCGGCAGGTTAATATTAATTTGTTTTAATTGAAAATCTACGCCGGTAATATTCTTTTTAAGGTTAATTGATATTGTATCCGAATTATAACCAATATAGGATGCAATCAATTTATACTTACCTGCACTTAATCGAATTTCGTATTCACCGTTTTTATTTGAAGCCGTTCCCATTGTTGTATTAATTACCCTAATGTTCGCGTAACTTAGAGCAGAACCGGTTGATTTGTCGGTTACTTTGCCGCGGACAAAATATTGCCGAGCTAAAGAAATGCTAAATGCGGACAAGCAGAATACTACAAGCAGGCATACTTTTTTAGTAAGCATTAAATAAGCTTCCTCTTATTACAAATGATTTTTAATTGATAGTTTTATCACCCCAACATAATGCCAAAGATTTTATAAAATAAATAAATGATAATTCAATACATGTTTCGTATTTGAATACTTTTAAGGACAAAGCGTTAAGAATTATACATCTTACCACGTTAGAAATAATTTAATAAATGCAAAGAAGTTCAATTAAAAATAATTTAAACTTAGGCAACATGTTCTTGTTTTGCAAAAATGTTTTGTAACATATAATATGAACATAACAGGAGTAAATTTACTATTTAATCAATGATATTTTATTAGTAGTTTTAATTTTTAATTAACCGTTATTTTATGTTGACGAGTTTGGTATGTCGATAAAATTTCACCTTTTAATTATTTCAATCTTGTTGATTGTTTCTGTAAACTTTGCACAAACAAAGGAAGACTCATCTGCAGCCGAAATGCCAAAAGGCTTAACCGGTAAAAAGGTAATAGAAAATTATATAAATGCCCTGGGGGGAAGGAATAATCTTAATAAAGTTAAAGACCGTACTACCGTAATGAAAGGAGATATTAAGGGGAAAAAAATTACTATGACAATTTATCAGAAAGCCCCGGATAAAATGAAACAGGAAATTATAGACGGGCCAATAAAGCAGTTTATATATTTTAACGGACAAAAAGGAACTATGAAAGTTGAAGATAAGACTCTGGATGTAAAAGGCTCGGAACTGGAAAATTTGAAATATGGGGCTATGATGGATCTACTGACTAATTTAGATTCCCTTGGAATAAAATTGAAACTGGACGGTATGGACAAAATAAACGGGAAAGAGACTTATAAAGTTGATATGATTTTCCCATCCGGCGTAATGTGGGCTCAATATTTCGATCCGCATACCTGGCTTAAAGTAAAAGAGTCCGAAGAAATAAAAGTACCGCGCGGAACTTTTATACAAAATACTTATTTATCGGATTACCGCATAATTGATGGGGTGAAATACCCGTTTGCCGTTAAACAGACAATTGGCGAACAGCAGCTTGATTTTAAAGTAATATCAATTAAAATTAATACCGGCTTAAGCGATAGTTTGTTCGTTGTAAATTAATATCAATAAATAATTAAGGACATAATGGATAAAAGAAAATATTCCGTAATAGTTTTTGATCTGGGTAATGTTCTTATCCCTTTTAATTATAATTTGGTAATTGAAAGATTTAATAATGTAAGTGAAGGCCTGGGGAATAAATTTTTAGATTATTACCGGGCAAATTATGAAGTCCACAGAAAATTTGAACGAGGAGACATGCCGGAAGACGAATTTATTAATATAATGCTGTCCGTATTGGAAAATAAAGTAACAAAAGAAAATTTTTTAAATGATTACTCGAAAGTATTTACGGTTAACCAAAATGTTGCGTCTCTTCTGCCGGTCTTAAAAGAAAAATTTATGCTTGTACTTTTATCAAATACAAATTCTATTCACAGGCAATATGGATGGAAAGATTACGGATTCTTAAGATACTTTGATAAATTTATCTTATCTTATGAAGTACATGCAGTAAAGCCCGAAGAAAAAATTTACAAAGCAGCGGAAGCTTTCACTAAAAAACCTTCGGACGAACATTTATTTATAGATGATATTGCGGATTATGCAGAAGGCGCAAAGAGAGTAGGGTGGGATGCAGTTCAATTTACAGATTATGATAAACTGGTTTCCGATCTAAAGCAAAGGAACATTATAAAGTAAAGCTCTTTATTAGTATTAAAACTATTATTAAGTTATAATAAATAAAATTAAGAGTATGGGGAAATTATAATTTATGAATCTATCTGCGGACGCAATAGCCGAGAAGAAAAGAATTGCGCTGACCTCCGTATTGGCGGCAATATTTTTAACTTCTTTTAAGCTAGTTGTAGGAATTACCACCGGAAGTCTGGGCATTCTATCGGAAGCGCTCCATTCGGCGCTTGACTTAATTGCCGCGGCAATTACATTATTTGCGGTAAGAGCCGCAGACCGCCCGCCCGATAAAGAGCATAACTTCGGGCACGGCAAAATTGAAAATTTTTCTGCACTTATAGAAACCTTACTTCTGCTTGTTACCTGCAGTTGGATAATATACGAAGCAATCCACCGAATTACCGTTCATCAATTACATATTGAAGTTACCGCCTGGAGCTTTATTGTAATACTTACATCAATTGCAGTTGATTTCTCCCGTTCACGAGCATTGAATAGGGTTGCAAATAAATATAACAGCCAGGCATTAAAAGCCGATGCACTTCATTTCTCCACGGATATTTGGAGTTCCGGAGTAGTGCTAATCGGTTTAATCGGGGCTGCTCTTCAATTTTATTATGCAGATATAATTGCAGCATTAATTGTTGCAGTGATTGTTTTATATATCAGTTTTAGACTTGGCAAAAAGTCATTTGATGTACTAATAGACAAATCGCCTGATGGGCTAACGGAAACTATTAGTTCAATTATTAAGGACATTCCGGAAGTAAAAAATTTTCACGATATACGGATCAGGGAAGCAGGCGCAAAAAAATTTATAGAGTTAAATATTCACGTAGATCAAATTCTTTCGATAAATGAGGCCCACCGGATTACTCATAAAGTTGAAAAAGCAATTACCGACAAAATCGAAAATATAAATGTAATGATTCATACCGAACCGGAAGAAAAGCCGAATCAACTAAATAATAAATAAAAACATATCCCTACATTTGAACTTGAACTTACATATAGCTTCCAACCGGTGTAAGTTCAAGTTCAAGAAGTTCAAGAATGATTAGGCTATGGTGTTTAGTTGGTTTTAAACTTACTAAGCAAATTGCCCAGAGCATTTTTATTAACCATAAAGTCAAGCATCTTCAGTTTAACATAATCTTCACGGAAGAAGTAATAACCCGGAAACCTGCCGTTATGCCCGCTTGAGCCGGAATCTTTAATAAGGTACCAATCTGTTCCGTTAATATTTTTATATCCTACAAGATGAATGCCGTGGTCATCCCCTGTAGTTTTATTACTGAACCGCATCTGTCTTGCGTATTCATCAATATATTTATCCGGGATATCAAATGTAGGTATTATAGCAACATCGGAGTCGGCTACTATTCCGGGTTCGGAAACATCTCCGCCGATTGCCATAGTATAACCGTCGCGTATTGCCTTCTTAATTATACTCATAAAAACATCAAGCGGAACATTATAATAATCTTTACTGTGCCACCAGTTATCGGAAACGGGGTATTCAACTTTTTGCCAGTAAGGTTTTTGCATTAAAGACATAATATCAACATAGTCATCAAGATTTAAGTCGACAACTTTTGCCAGATATTCTTTAGGCGTATATACTTTACCGTCGACAGTTACCTTTGTAGGCGGAACACCCATATAATGATTTAGAATATCTTTAATCGTGTTTACTACATCTTCCTCATTCCATGCATTTTCTTCTTTCACACTATTAAGATAATTTTTCATTTCCGCAA
>JBJKQP010000214.1:0-5798 GCA_046705105.1 Ignavibacteriaceae bacterium
TTTCCTTTTTCAAAGCATGTATCAAGCTGTCCTGCCCGAATTCATATCCGGTAAAATAGTTTTGAAAAAAAGTAGCAAAGCCTTCGCTCAGCCATATTTGATCCCAGCTTTCTTCCGATACCGCATCACCGAACCATTGATGCGCTATCTCGTGAGCAACGGTAACTTCGCTTCTGCGAGTTCCGGTAACCTCACGCTCGGAATAAAATATGTTGCTCGCATTTTCCATCCCGCCGTAAATAGTTTTCGATTCAACCTCGGCAAGCTTTTCGTAAGGGAAAGGTCCGATAAGTTTTGTAAAGAGTCTTATTATTTTTTCCGCCGGTTCAAAATCATAAAATCCTTTTTCCCTGTCCTGCGGATAAACCCATGTTTCAATAGGAATGCAATCGAACCTTTTCAAATATTGAACCGCAAAACGTGCAACACCAATTACCATTACTTTAGTCGGCAAAGGTTCGCTTTCTTTCCAATGGGTTAATCTCATACCGTTTTTCAAATCTGTTTCTTCAACTAAAGAACCGTTTGCAATAACCTGATACTTTGCCGGCGCCGTAACAATAAAATCGCATGTTGCCTTATCATAAGGATGATCTATTACCGGAAGCCAGTAATGTGCACGGTTAGGCCAGTTGTCGCCGAAGAATGTTCTTTGCCCGTATTTGTTTTTTGAAATTATTAATCCGTCTGCAGGAATTCCGGAATATGAAATTTCATAAGTACGAATTTCATCTTTTTTAGAAGGAGAATTAAGATGAATTATTAACCTGTTATCTGCCTGTTGGTATTTTACTTCTTTCCCGTTTACTTTAATTGAATGAACCGTCATCCCGGTTTCCGAAGAAGGAGAATCTTTTTCAACCAGGTCAAGAGCAAATTTCTCTAAACCGTTGGTTTTAAATTTAACTTCAACACCGGTTTTACCTATAATTACATTTGTGCTGTCGCTTAGTATCAGGTTAAAAGTATAATGCTGGATATTAATGTCCAGGTTCCTGGGATAATGATACGCAAAAACCGGTAAAACAATTACAGCAGAAAACAGGATACAAAAGAATATTTTTTTCATATACTACCAGTCGCCGAGCAATTTTCTAGCTAATACAATTTGTGCAACATGATATGAATTATGATCCGCTGCCAGCATTAATTCTCTAAGGTAAGTTCTTCCTTCACCGTGCGGAATTTCCGAAGTTATATCGATACTATTGTTCTTTGCCAGCTCAATCAGTTCATTAAGATCGGAATTAAACTTTTTAACGGAGTCATTCCATTTTTTATCCGGAACATTTTCATTTTCATCCGGCCAATATTCTTCCGGCCAGCTAGGCGATTTCCATTTGGGATCAAGTGTGTATCGAAGAATGTCTTCCTGGGATATTCTTATATGCTCTAGCAATTCCCAAACCGAATGCAGATCCTTTGCCGGACGTTTAGACCTGTTTTCCGGTTTTAAATTATCTACCGATTTTACCAAGTTTACATGGGCATGACCGCCTTTAAGTAATTCAATTAAATTATCCCTCAATAATTTGTCATTCATATCTTCACCTCCTTATTAATTAGAGTTCGAGAAAATTAAATCCCACACCAAAAATTAATTGCAATGAAATATTATACAAGCTTGCGTTTCCGTTATTAACCGGAATATATGCATAAGATGAATTTATTCTAGCCTCGCAAGTCACATAAAAATTATTTGTAATAAAAAAATCTTTCCCGGCGGAAATTAAAAAAGCCGGGCCGGTTAAGTAATACCCCCAATTTAATATGCCCCCGTTCTCCGCCAGAGTTTTATTTCTAACAGTATTTTCAGGATGTGCAAGCACTATTCCTGCACCTGCCCGAAAAATAAAATAAGTAAATTTCCAGCACCGGTTTATTGTAATTAGATTAAGTCCGTGTGAGATTGAAAATTCCTTTACTTCATGCGGTTTTCCGGTTAAAAAAAGTTTATGATGAACGGCTTCAAATTCCCAGCCCGTATTGTTATTCCAATAGCTAATACGCCACACCCAAAATATAGGAATCTTGAAAGGTTCAGAATTGAATCTTGCTGTTAGATGTAAATCAGGTTCATCTGTTTGAGAAATAGTAAGAGGCAAAGGGACATTATAAGGCAAGCCGGTAAACAATTCTATACCAAACTTTTCTTGGGCTAATAAATTATTTCCGGTAAAAATGAAAGTAAATAAAATAAAATATTTTATTTTCATTATGTTGTTATAAAAGTTCTACAACCTTCCTACTGGTAATTTCATCCGATTTGGTACCTTTGCTCAATCCTTTTGGTGAAGGTATTTCCATCGAGTAAAAAATATTCACCGTCGTTTTAACATCCGATTTTTGTAACAGTCCCTTAGAAATATTAAAATAAATTTTCCCGCTTGCAGAGGTTTCAGGTTTTTTGAAATTGTACTTAGCCCCGTTTTGTTCGAACTTTGTTTTACCGGAAACTACCGCATTTATACCGGCGTCGACTTCTGCAACAATATCGTTGTTGTATTTTTGAAGATTGTCAACTTTATAAGTGTCGGTCCTTTTAAGTTTGAAGACCATGAACGGAACCGGCGGGTTAGAATCAGTCCATGATGAATCCCTGGCGACTTTTCTAGGAGTCATCTCTCTGAAAATTTGTGTTACCAGCGGTTTAAGCACGCCGTTAATTAAATCTTCCTTTAAAGTATTTCTTTGCTCGCGGGTAACTTTCTTGGTTGATTTCCATATTTGAAGAAATTTGCTTACCGCTTTATCTGTATTGGAAACGTTTTTTACTCCGCCGTTCTTGCCGATACTAACACTAAACGGATTATTAACCAACGATTCATATTGCGCATATTTCTTTGCATCGGCGCTGTCCAGCTTGGTCCCGGATCTATAAGATGAGAATTGTCCGTTAACTAAATCGTCAAGAAGTATAGAGTTTATGTTGCAGGTTAATTCCATTGTGCTGTCTTTATCGGTTTTGTTCAGGTTTACGTTCACCTGATATACTACGCTTTGCTTTATGTTATTGGTAATGCTGGTATCCGAATGCAGTGTTTGCTTTTCTTCCGTAAAGACGGCAATCTTATAAGTATAGTGTTTACCCTTTTCAAATTTATATCTAAACAGAAAAGGCATACCGGGATTTTTAACAGGTGTAACTTTTACCTCAGTTGTAATTTTACCCGTGCTTTTCTTTTCTTTAGGCTTTTTACTGCAGCCGGCTAATAATAAGGCTGCAAAAATAATAATTAAAAGTTTTTTCATTTTCTTTTCTTTTAATATAGTAAATATTTCTTCCTTATTTTCAGAAAATTCTCTAATTCATTTTGCCATGAATTTATTATTTCATCAGGAGATTGACCTGCAAGAATTTTTTCACGTATCGTTTTATCGCCGCTAAGCCTGTCAAAGCCGGATGCTCTGAATTTAAATTTCTCGGGGTACAACGAATGAAGTGCACATACTAATTTAATCCCGAAACTTACCGGCTTAAATTCTTCCCTGTTAATTACTTTAATTGATATACCCTTGCACTTTTTACCCAGGTATTTCGGACTAGTGGACATACCGGGAATACTTACAGGAGTATAAGTTAACGGTTCTAATTGCACTCCTTTAACTTTATACGAATTCATTTTTTTTATAAGAGCAGATGAATTAATATACGGTGCCCCAATATGCAAAAACGGATGATATGTTCCCCTCCCTTCGGATACGTTTGTACCTTCAATTAAACACATCCCGGGATATACAATTGCAGTTTCTAAATCGGGAATATTGGGAGACGGCTTTATCCAGGGAAGTGAATAGTGATCAATGTAATATTTCCTGTTCCAGTTTTTCATTTTTACTACGGTAAGCTGAGGTTTAAGATTTTTTCCCAATAAACCTTCACCGGCATAATACTCGGCTAGCTCACCAATCGTCATGCCGTATCTTATCGGGATAGGGGCAATCCCTACAAACGACGCTTCATCCTTCTGCCTAACCGGGCCTTCGACTTCAACACCGGTTATCGGGTCAGGTCTGTCCAAAACAATAATCGGAATATGGTTTTCCGCAGCCGCTTGTTCAACATAAAAAAGAGTGGATATAAAAGTATAAAACCGTGCGCCCACACATTGAATATCGTAAACCAATACATCTACATTCTTAAGCATTTTAGCAGACGGTTTAAAATTCTTGCCGTATAACGAAAATACCGGAATGCCGGTTTTTGCATCTACAACACTGCCTACATGTTTACCGGCAGGCGCATTACCGCGGAACCCATGTTCAGGTCCGAATATGGCTGTAACTTTTGTATCTTTCATTTTGGATAGCGTATCTACTAAAGCTACTCCATTGGACAGCACTCCCGATTCATTAGTCACAAGCCCAATTCTCTTTCCTTTAATCAAATAAAAATAATCGGATATAAGTCTGTCCGCTCCTACTTCCAATTTATTATTTTGAGGAAATAGATATATTGACGGAAGAATCGTAAGCAGAATGAATAAAAGAATTTTTTTCATAATATTTACCGTTTTTTAGTTGGAGGAACAGCCGGCATAAATTTATCCGGCTGTTCTAATTATAAGTTCTTTAGAATTGATACCCTGAATTTTCCAATAATTCCTTTCTGGAAAAGAAGTGTGAGATTTCTATTGCAGCATTTTCATTAGAATCCGAGCCGTGGATTACATTCTCTGCTTTGCTGGCTGCATATAATTTCCTTATTGTTCCCTCGGCGGCTTCGGCGGGGTCGGTTGTCCCTATAAGCTTTCTAAAATCTTCAACCGCATTTTCCTTTTCAAGCGCTATCGGAACGCATGGACCGGAAGTCATGTAAACCAGCAAGTCATCATAAAACGGCTTACCTTTATGTACTTCATAAAAACCGCCTGCCGAATCTTTCGTTAATTTTACCATTTTCATTGCTTTAATTTTAAATCCGGCTTCTGTAATTTTTGTAATTATCTGCCCGATTAAATTTTTTTGAACTCCGTCGGGTTTAATAATTGCAAGTGTCCTGTTGTTCAATATTTACTCCTTTTAATCTAATTATTTTTTCTTTCTGGAAACAGTTTTTCTTTTCGCGGTAACCTTCTTTTTACTTGTTGCTTTAGCTGCGGCTTTAATATTCGATTTTTTCACAACACGTTTTTTAGCCGCCGGTTTAGCAGCAGTTCTCTTTGCTTTCGTTGCCGGTTTAGTTGCAGCCTTTTTTAATTCTTTTGCTTTAGCTTCTTGTAAGGCTTTAAGCATTGTAGAGCCTAGTTCCGCCGGACTTTCGACCACCTTTATCCCAGCTTTTTTCATTGCAGCCATTTTTTCTGCAGCAGTTCCTTTTCCGCCGGAAATTATTGCACCTGCATGTCCCATACGCCGTCCGGGAGGCGCTGTTCTTCCGGCAATAAAACCAACTACCGGTTTTTTAACATTCTTTTTGATGAAGGCTGCAGCTTCTTCTTCTGCAGTTCCGCCTATTTCACCAATCATTACAACTCCGTCCGTACCCGGATCATCATTAAACAATTTAATTATATCAATAAACCTGGAGCCGATAACCGGATCACCGCCTATTCCTACGCAAGTCGATTGACCTAACTTAACATCCGTTAATTGCTTAACAGCTTCATAAGTTAATGTACCGCTTCGTGAATTTACTCCTACTCTTCCTTTCTTATGAATGAATGCCGGGATGATGCCTATTTTGGCCTTACCCGGTGAAATTACTCCCGGACAGTTCGGCCCAACCAGAACTACTCCCTTGCCCTTAATAGAATTATAAACTCTAACCATGTCCGCGGCAGGAATTCCTTCAGTAA
>JBJKQP010000215.1:0-7654 GCA_046705105.1 Ignavibacteriaceae bacterium
TCAAATTCACCATCGTGCACAATTAACTATTTTGATGCGACTGGCAGGGCTTAAAGTTGTCGGAGTGTATGGTCCCGCAAATGAGGAATGGGCGGCAATGGGTATGCAAGCGCAAGAGTAAAAAAGAGTCTAAGCATGATTGCATGCATATCTAACTTCAAAGTATCATGCAATCATACATCCATTCATTCATTCCTCTTCAGTAATTGCACGCTGAATAAATTGCTTTCATCAACCCAAACATTTTTCACCTTAAAATTACCGGAAACTAATTCTTCAAATTCCTTTAGAGAATATTTATAGGAATATTCCGTTAAAATATCATCGCCTTTATCAAAGGTCATCGTAATACCGTCGATTTTGACAGACTGTGATTGCTTACTTTTTAAATGCATTTCTATCCTTCCCGCTTGTTCATTAAAATAAGCAAGATGTTCAAATTCACTTACATCAAAATTTGAATTGATATCGCGATTTAACCTTTCAAGAATATTTAAATTAAAATCAGCAGTAATCCCTTTACTATCATTGTATGCAGCTTCGAGTACTCGCTTATCCTTTTTAAGATCGACACCAATTAACAAAGCGCCGTTTCTGTTTAATATTTTGGCTATACGCCCAAGAAAATATTTAGCCTGCAAAGGCGTTGAATTTCCAATTGTGGAACCAGGGAAGTAAACTACAATACGACTGAATTCCTTTGCCACAACAGGTAATGTAAAATGTTTGTTGTAGTCGGCAACAAGCGGATAAATATCTATGCCCGGAAAATCCGCTCTTAGTTGGTCTGCTGTTTTTAATAAATGTTCAGAAGAAATATCAATTGGAATATAAGCAGCAAGATTGGAAAGATGTTCCAACAAAAGTCTTGTCTTTATGCTGCTGCCGCTTCCCAGTTCAACTAAAAGAATATTTTCACCTAAACTCGAAGCTATTTCTCCGATATTTTCTTCCATTATTTTAAGCTCGGTACGTGTAGGATAATATTCTTCAAGTTCGCAGATCTTATCAAACAACAACGAGCCTTTTTCATCATAAAAATATTTACACGATATTTCCTTCTGCTCTTTCGATAATCCTTCAAGAACATCCGTAATCATTTCGTACTTATTGGTTATCCCTGTCTTTATTTCCATAACTTTTTCATATTAATTTTCAATTATCTTTTGCCAGTCTTACTCCCATAAACTGCCAGCGTGCATTTGGGGGAAAGAAATTTCTGTATGTCTTTCTTATATGTGTTTCGGAAGTAGCGCATGATCCTCCGCGTAAAACCATTTGCCCGGACATGAACTTACCGTTATATTCACCCAATGCACCAGGTAGAGTTTTATAACCCGGGTAAGGAGAATATGAGCTTCCCGTCCATTCCCAAACATCTCCGAACATTTGATTCAGGGCAGAATTATTTTTTAATTGCTCCATCGAGATTGGATGGTAGTAACCGCTTTCTACAAAATTGCCTTTCTCTTCGATGTTTGATGCTGCCGCTTCCCATTCTCCTTCGGTAGGAAGCCTTGCGCCTGCCCAGCGGGCATAAGCATCTGCTTCATAATAACTGACATGACACACAGGCTCATTTAAATCAACTTTATGAAACCCCGACAATTTATAATTCCACCATTCGCTTTCAGGTTTAGTCCAATACATCGGGGCATTCCATTTTTCATTTTCAACAGTTGCCCAACCGTCGGAAAGCCATAGCTCGGGTGTTTGATAACCTTTGTCTTCTATGAATGCCAAAAACTCCCGGTTCGTTACTAGACGTGAGGCAAGCTTAAAAGAATTAATGTATTCTTTATGCTTTGGAGTTTCATTATCGTAAGAAAATCCTTTACCGTTATGACCGGTATTGAAAATTCCCTCTTCAAAATTAATCCATTCCATAGGAGGAATTTTTTCCGTTACGGGAACTTCCTTTGATGAATAAACCGGATGAAGCGGATTTATGGAAAATACATGTTTGATATCGGTCAGCAGTAATTCCTGATGCTGCTGCTCGTGATTGATTCCGATTTCGATTACCGGAGCATATTTTTCAAACTCCGGTTCATTAACATTTTCTAAAAAGTTAACCATAAATTCATCAACATATTTTCTGTATTCATAAACTTCGGCAACAGTCGGCCTGGAAAGCAAACCTCTTTTTGCACGCGTAAATCTTTCCCCCGCCTGAACATAATATGAATTAAACAGGTAAGCATAAGTTTCTTTCAAAGGTTTGTAACTTTTTCCGGAATAAGCTGCCGTACTATATGCCGGTCTTAAAACAAAAGTTTCGAAGAACCAGCTTGTGTGTGCAAGGTGCCATTTTGTGGGACTTACATCAGGCATAGATTGAATTACATAATCCTCCGTAACCAGCGGTTTACAAAGTTCTTCCGTAAAATTTCTAATTTGCTTATATCTTTCAAGAAGATTAGCCGCTGAAAAATTTAAACGGCTACCCTTAACTCCTATCGAGTCTTCAATCGTATTCATAAATAATCCTAAATATTATAGTGAGATAGTTTGCGCATCAAAAGATTAAGAAATAAAATCTATTAATGCAAATAAATAAAAATTAAGTTCATACTCTGTCACAAGTTTCATTATTTACCGCTCTGTTAAAAATTAAGAATGTTATTCGTATCTGACAGAAAATTTTTCGCTTAAGTTTATTGAATGTGATTATAATTATGCTTTTAACTCTTATTATTAGGTATTTTATAGTTGGCTTAAGGTTTGTTAGTTTATATTTTTCAATTAAAAATAAAAATGTCAGGAGACAAATTATGCAGAAGATATGGATTTTATCTCCCATTTTCTTTATAATTTTTTCGTATAATATATATGCGCAATCGCCCGAAAATAAAAAATTAGGTTTCGGAATAATGGCTGGCGATCCTACCGGAGCTACATTAGAAATTTGGAATAATTATAAAAACTCATGGGTAATTGATATTGGTTCTTCATACTTCGGAAGTCCCAGGGTTAATGTTGATTACTTATGGCACTTTAATGTATTCAATTCCAGAATTGCTGATCTTTATGCAGGGCCAGGCGGTGTTATCGGCTTTGGTACGGGCCACGGATTTTGGTATGAAGGCCCGGACGGATTTTATTACAGGAAAGCCGGTGCCGGCTTAGGAGTTAGAGGAGTTGTTGGGATTGATGTAGTCCCGGAACGGACTCCGCTGGAAATATTTTTTGAAACCGGTGTTTTAATAGGTATTGCACCGGATTTCGGCTCGGCTGTTGATGCTGCCTTGGGAATAAGATTTTATCCTTAAAATTTTTAATCTTTTCTTCATTCCGCTTGTTGTTTGATTTTTATTTTTGTAGTCAGTAATAATGTAAATATTAAACCTACGGCGCCTAGAATAGAAACGGCGCTGTAGCCCATTAAATTAACCAATGGACCGCCGGCAAAAGTTCCTGCTACCGTAGCAATAGCACCGGAGGCATTAAAAAGTCCCATTGCTTCACCTTCACTAACCGGTGTTAACTCAGCAGTTAAAGTTGTACCTGTTACGCTAATTACCGGCCAGGCTAAAACTATAAAAGCAAATGCTATGCATGCAATAACCGGCGCAAAATTAAATTTTGCATAAATTAAAACAAGCAGTAGAACAAAGCCAATTAACCTTAAAGCAATGCCTAGTCGGAATACTTTGTTTACCCCTAAACGGGAGGATAGTTTTGTACTACCGGTATACAAAGCAATTCCTATTCCGCCTGTTATTGCATAAATAAGTGATGTTAATCCCGGCATAACTTTATATGCGGACTTCATTACAATAGGGAAGTATGCGAAAAAAGCAGCAACACCAAACGAAGAAATAAACCACGACAAAATAAAATAGCCAAAATCTGTAGGAAGCAGTTTTTCCAGGCTTTTGAACGCTGCTAAATTTAAGCGATGAGAATGACGTATAACTCCGCCTCCTAACAACTCTACTTTACCGAACTTTGCTACTTTCCGTATATCTATAAAATGAATTAACCGTCCTTTATTACCTTCCGCCCTTTTAACAGGAAGTCCCAAATGACCGATTAATATTGCCGGAATTAAAAGTGCGGCACCTAACCACATGCCTAAATTAAAAATACTATTACCAGAAAAATATGCCGCTAAGAGCAATCCTAAAGTTTGTCCTGCGCCATTATAACTCTGCAGCCATCCTATCCTGGAAGACCATTCGTTTTGCGGATTAAATTCCACAATGAATAATGTGGCAACGGTTGCAACCGATGCCGTACCGGCACCTAAAACAAAAGCAATTACTATCCAGGTTAAAAGCGAATGACCGAAAGGCAGTAAAATCAATCCGGCAATTAAAACAACAAAACCTCCAAAAAATAATAAACGGTGCAAGTGCTTTTTATCCGTAAGGTTGCCCCATAAAGGTGAAGTTAACAATCCCAAATTATAGCAGCCCATTACCCAGCCTACATCGGCAATGTTATTAGAAACGGAGATTATCATGAGGGGAAAAAGGACAGGAATTAATGCAGCCGAAACCACACCCAGTATTGCGTATGCGCCGTACCAGGGCGCCGTCCATTTACGTATTGAATTGAAGAAATTTTTTAGCACTTTATTCAAACCTGCTTTTTTATTTGACGATGATAGTACCTGTCATTTTATCAAGATGAATTTTACAATAATACGCATAGGTACCGGTACTATCGAAAGTATAACTGAATTTTCCGTTTGGACTGATAATTCCGCTATCGAAAAGCCCTGATGGATGCCCAGGAGTTCCGCTGGTTACCGTATGATCGTAAGGATCCTTGTTTGTCCATGTTACCTTAGTACCTTTACTTACGGTTAATGTCTGTGGTACATACGAAGTATTTTGCATTATAACCTGGTTGGAACCGGTCGGCGGAGAAACAGGGTTATTGTTATTATTTTTTTTACTGCAGCCTGCTAAAACTAATACTAACGGAAGTAAAATTATTAAGCTTATTACCGTAAGCTTACCATAAAAATTTTTATTTGATGCCATAATAATCCTCTTAGTGAAAACATATTATCTTAACATTCCAACTTCAACTTATTCTTAATAAATCAAACCGACCGCTAATTAATAAACATACATTGGTTTACAGTTGCCGGACTAGCGAGTACAATATTATTCATAATCCGGCAAATAAAGCAGTCAATCCTTTACATATAAAGATCTTCACATAGTTTAAAAATTGAAGGACCTGTCCGCCGACAGGTAAAATTCAACTTATTGAATTTTTAGAATAGTGAAATAGAAGAATAATTCTATATATTACGTTACTCCAAAATTCCGTGACGTTAATAGATTATATTTAAAATTTTATTACTAATTTATCAACACTATAAACAAAGGGATTGATGTGGATTACATCCGTGAGCCGAATCTATAAGATTCAATCTTCTGGAATATTGTGTTTACCTTTATATTAAAATCAAATAATATTTTTACATAAACACTATTTCAAAATAGGCTCATTTATTTATCAATATTCCAGTTGCAGCCGCCGGATGTAATAAGCTTATTCGCCTCTTCCGGTCCCCATGAACCGGCAGCATAATTTGGTAGTTTAATCCATGGTTCTTCTTCCCATTTTTTTATAACGGGATCGATAATTGACCATGCTTTATAAATCCAGTCTGCACGCGGGAATAAAGTCTGATCACCTTTCATAGCATCGAATAAAAGCCATTGGTAAGCACTCGGCGGTTCCGAAATTCCGAAAGCGGTATCGTATTGGAAATCCAAATTAACCGGCTGAAGCTTCAGCTCCGCTCCGGGCTGTTTTGCCATAAATGTATATACAATACCTTCGTTAGGCTGAAGCCTGAATGTAAGCACGCTTCTATTTAGTTTATCTTTTTTATATCCGGGAAACATTAAATGCGGAGTTGGTTTAAATTGAATTGTTACCTCAGTCAGTTTTCTCTTCAAACGCTTTCCTGTTCTAAGATAAAAAGGAACGCCTGCCCAGCGCCAGTTATCAATACCTAATTTGAATGAGGCAAATGTGGGTGTTGTAGAATTTTCGGCAACATTTTTTTCATTCCTATAAGAAACTACATTTTCATCTTTTATTTTTCCTTCATTATATTGCCCAAGTACAATATCTTTCTCAAGATTTATTTTACAGACGGAATCAAGCACTTTTACTGTTTCAGATCTTAAAGACTCATCATAGTTAACCGGAGGTTCCAGGGCTGCCATGCAAAGAAGCTGCAGCATATGATTTTGAACCATGTCCCTAAGTATTCCTGTTGCCTCATAAAAATTTCCGCGTGTTCCAATTCCCAATTCTTCCGCAACCGTTATTTGAACATTCTCAATATAATTCCTGTTCCATACAGGTTCAAAACCGGGATTTGCAAAGCGGAATACCAGCATATTTTGTACAGTTTCCTTACCAAGGTAATGATCAACTCTAAAGATTTGCTCTTCATTAAAAACTTTATGAATATCTTCATCCAGTTTACGTGCGGACTTTTCATCATGCCCGAAAGGTTTTTCTATAATTACTCTTCGCCATCCATTCTCACTTTTTGATAGAGATGCTTCTCCCAGTCTAATAATTATTGTACTGTAATTATCCGGAGGAGTAGAAAGATGAAATAAAACGTTATCCGGAATGTTTAATTCCTTTTGAACTTCTTTAATTTTCTTGTTCAGATCAGCGTATGAAGTTGAAGCTTCATCATTAAAATTTCCTTTAACATAAAAAAGATTTTTAGCAAACAAATCCCATTCTTTATCGCCGCACTCGCTTACTTTTTTCATCGTATTTTTCATTTCCGTACGGAAAAACTCATCGTTCCAGTCCCTTCTGGCAAAACCTATAATTGCAAAAGGTTTTGGTACCAGATTTTTGCAATTCAATGCATACAAAGACGGAATTAATTCACGGTGTGTTAAATCTCCCGTCACGCCGAAGATTACTACAATACACGGTTTTGGAGGAACCGCTTTAGACATTCCCGATTTCATAGTTTCAATATATTCGTTGTTCATATTGTGCCTTGTTTAATTTATGTTCATATCAATTTTGCTTTGTACAAAAACTTATTCCTTCCTATACTTGATCTTACACTTCCCAAGTTCGAGTGTAAGTTCAATGGTAGCCTTTACAATGTAAGCAAGTTAATGAAGGATAGAATGCTTCCGCAAAATTTCTAGAGGTATTACTTTAACTGTATATTCTTAATCATTATCTCTTGCTCCATTCCTACTACTAGAGTAAGTAAGAGCAAGAGAAAGATTAAGAAGTTTAGCTAATATGCTTTAATATTTTTTGTTGTAACTTAGTCAAAGACTTACTTAAAAATTTCCGCTAATTTTTTCAGTCCGTCTTCAACATCGCTGCCGAGATGAATTCTAATTACACGACGCTCATGATTATCAAGGGATCTTAAATCGCCCAAAGCCTGGGAACGCTGCAAAGTTGCAAAACCATACGGGCTTCCGGGTATTTGAATTTCATCCTGTGCATCGGCAGTTATAATTAAAAACACACCTGTGTTTGCACCGCCTTTATGCAACTGCCCGGTAGAATGTAAATATCTTGGACCGTAACCTAATGTAGTAGCAACCTTAAATTTATCTTTTAGGTTTGTCCTTATACCTTGAAGTTGTTTATGCCGTGCAGGAGTTTTCAAAAAGTAAGCAAG
>JBJKQP010000216.1:0-4920 GCA_046705105.1 Ignavibacteriaceae bacterium
CCGACCAGATCGGATTAATTATCGGCCCCGGCGGTAAAACTATTCAGGGAATGCAGAGAGTATTTAGCGTAGATATTAATATTGATGACGACGGTACAATTAATATTGCATCACCGAATAAAGAGAACGCAGCGAAATGTAAAGATTACATTAAAAAGCTTACTGCCACACCGGAAATAGGCGAGGTTTACGAAGGTGTTATTACAAAGATTATGGACTTTGGAGCTTTTGTAGAAATCCTGCCCGGAAAGGAAGGATTGCTGCATATTTCTCAGATAGATAATAAGCGTGTTAATAAAGTGACCGATTATTTTAAAGAGGGCGATAAAGTTAGCGTTAAGCTTATAAAAATTGAAAACGGGAAGTTTTCACTTAGCAGGAAAGAATTACTTAAGGATAATAACCATTCGCCCCAGGTTGTATCCAATAATTAAAATTTTAAAGCCGGATAATATTGATCCGGCGTTTTATGCTTTTACCCCGAGACAGTCTATATATTAAATGGACTGTTTTAATTTTTCACCCGGTAAAGGGTATTTTTTAACTAATAATTATTAGGTAGTGCTCAGCGTGGTAAAATATTTACTAATATTTACTCTTCTTAATTTATTAGCTTACTTTAAGTTCGATAAAAACTATTTCAATAAAGAAAAGAACTTAATCCCGTTCAATAAAAAAGAAAAGAATTGGGAATCCGGCCCCGGATTCTTTATTACTCCCATATTTACGTTGAGCAGAAGTTTATTTAAAGTTTTTATAATGAAATTTTATATTTCATTTAGAGAGTTTATTTTATATGATAAAAGAAATTATAATCAACTCGTCTGCTACACAGACACGGGTTGCCATTACGGAAGATGGAAACCTGGTGGATTTTTTTGTAGACTATCCTGAAAACCGTAGGATGGTCGGGGACATTTATTTGGGGAAGGTTGCTCGGGTGCTGCCCGGCATTAAAGCTGCTTTTATTAATATCGGAATGAAGCACGATGCTTTTTTACATTTCTCGGATATAGGAGAACGTACATCGCAATTTCAAGAAATGCTTGGTGAGGAAGATTCCGACGTTGATGAAGAAGACGACGATGATGAAACACCGCATAGTAATAACAACCATGGTAACAACCGGAATAATCACAAAGAAACAGAGGTTGTTATTCCCAAGCTTCATAAAGGGCAGGAGATATTAATCCAAATAACAAAAGAACCGGTAAATAATAAAGGAGTAAGGGTTACTTCTTCCGTTTCTTTGCCCGGAAGATTCTGCGTCCTTTTGCCTTTCGATCATAAAGTAGGCGTATCCAAAAAAATTTTCGATTATAAAGAAAGAAGAAGATTAAGACATCTTGCAAGGAGCATCCTTCCCGATAATTTCGGCTTAATAATACGAACCGTAGCTAAGAACCAGACAGAAGCTGCTTTAAAGGACGACCTAAATGCTCTGTTAAAAACCTGGGAACAAATACAAGAGACAATAAAAACCGAGGAACCGCCTGCAATTATTCACCAGGATTTAAGTACCACCTCCAGTGTTATCCGGGATCTTTTCACTCCGGATGTTTCCAAAATTTTTATAGACTCCAGAAAGCTTCACAAGCAGATTAAAAATTATATAGAAGTTGTAGAACCCCGTTCCGCAGACAAAATAGAATTGTTCAAATCCAACAATTCTATTTTCGATGCCTTCAAAATAGAAGAGCAGATTAAGACATTAATGGGTAGAAAAGTTCCCCTCCCCAGCGGAGGCTACCTTATAATTGAGCATACCGAAGCTATGGTTGTTATAGATGTTAACAGCGGAAGGTACGCTAAGAATAAGGAGCAGGAACTAAATTCGTTAAAAACCGATCTGGAAGCTGCTAGAGAAATAGCAAGGCAGTTAAGACTGCGCGATATAGGCGGAATTATTGTTATAGATTTTATAGACCTTGAGGAAGAGAAGAACCGGAAAAAAATTTACGATGAGTTAAGAAAAGAATTTAGAAAAGACAGGGCAAAAGTTTCGGTGCTTCAAATGTCGGATTTCGGCCTGGTGCAGATTACACGCCAGCGTATTCGGCAAAACATAATGCAGGCAATGAAGGAGGTATGTCCTTATTGCTTAGGCACCGGCGTTCTTACAAAGCATTCTCACCTGGTTTATGATCTTGAAGATACGATAAAAAAGTTTAAGCGAAACTCCAAAGAAAGAGCGCTTATAATTAAATGTCATCCTTTGCTGGCTACCAAACTCAAAGAGAATAAATATAAAACTTTCTTCAGGCTTAGATTTAAATATTTTATCAAATTAAAACTAGAAGAAGATGAAAGCATGCCCCTTGGGCAGATTAAATTCTTTTCAATGAAAACTCAAAAGGAATTAACAGATGAAATTAATTAACTGAAGTTAAGAAAAAATTAACTCCTTCTAACGTTCCCCCTCTCCTTACTAAGGCGAGGGCGAGGCGTGAGGTTATTCATTTAGATTTTTCCCGGCTTCAGTAATAAATAAATAAACAATATGAAGAAAACAAAACTTTACAACATACACGAAAAACTAGGCGCAAAGATTGTAGAATTTGCAGGCTTTTATATGCCGGTACAATATTCATCAATAATTGCAGAACACAAAACAGTAAGAAACTCGGTTGGTGTTTTTGATGTTTCCCACATGGGCGAGGTATTTATATCCGGGGAAAAAGCTTTGGATTTCGTCCAGCATATTACTGTAAATGATGCTTCTAAACTTACACCGGGCAGAGTACAATATTCTGCTATGTGCTATCCGGACGGCGGCATTGTTGACGACCTGCTGGTATATAAACTTTCAGATGAAAGCTTTATGCTTGTTATAAATGCTTCTAATACTGAAAAAGATTTAGGCTGGATGATTGAAAACAATAACACCGGTGCGGAAATAAAGGATCTATCCGATGAGTACTCACTGCTGGCAGTTCAGGGTCCTAAATCGAAAGAAGTTATACAAAGAATTTGCAGCAATGAGTTAAATTTAGAGTATTACCATTTCTTTACTGCCAAGATTGCCGGATACGATATGATTGTTTCCAGAACCGGTTATACAGGCGAATTGGGTTATGAACTTTATTTTAAGGGTGATGAAAATATTGCGGAAAATATTTGGAACGAGATTTTTACGGCCGGACAAGAATTTAATATTCAGCCGGCAGGCCTTGGAGCAAGAGATTCGTTAAGGCTTGAAATGGGTTACTGTCTTTACGGCAACGATATAGACCGAACTACAAATCCGCTTGAAGCAGGGCTTGGATGGATTACAAAGTTAAACAAAGCTGAGTTTATCGGTAAGAAAGCACTGCAGGAAGTAAAGGAAAAAGGCTTAAGCAGAAAATTGATTGGTATGATTTCGGATGAGAAAGCATTTCCCCGGCATGGTTATGATATTATCACGGACAGTAAAAAAATCGGAACGATAACCAGCGGTACCGTAAGTCCGATACTGGAGAAACCGGTTGCGCTTGGGTATGTCGAAAAGGAGTTCACCTCTGAAAACACAATTGTAAATTTTTTAATTAGAGGAAAAGAAGTTCCGGCTAAAGTTGTTAAGCTTCCTTTTATAAACAAGTAAGCCAAAAGCTTATCATGATTGACCGCCCGTATAGTGTTTGCTATGCGATATGCGGCAAGAATTGATAGATGAGGAAACGATGAAGATAAATGTACTCTCAACAACATTAAGTGCGGATGAATTATATTTTACCGATAAAACTACGGTTGTTATAGACGTTCTTAGAGCATCAACTACAATAATTACCGCACTTAAAAACGGTGCAAAAGAAATTCTGCCGGTTGCAACTGTAGATTTTGCGATGAAGGTTTCCGGTGGTTTTTTTAGTTTGCAGACTCTTCTATGCGGAGAAAGAAATACAAAAAAAATAGAAGGTTTTGCACTTGGCAATTCTCCTCTTGAATTTACTCAAGATAAAGTTGCGGGGAAGACGATTATTTTATATACTACCAACGGCACAAGAGCTGTTGCCAAAGCAAAGTTTTCTGCAAATCTTTATGTCTGTTCTTTCTTAAACATTTCCGCTTTAGCCGGGCATCTTTCCGGACTGAATAAGGATGTTGAAATTTTGTGTGCGGGAAGATCAAATAATTTTTCGCTTGAGGATACTATATGTGCCGGCAAATTAATTTCAGAAATTGAAAATCTCAACACGCACGTTACTTTAACGGATTCGGCAAAGGCAAGTGTATCCTTGAGTAAATCACTCGGAAAGAGTATTTTAAAAATGTTAAAAGAATCGGAACACGGCAAAATCCTTTTGGAAAACGGTTTTGAAGAAGACTTGGAATTCTGCAGTAAAATAGACACTACTCAGGTTATACCTTATTATATTAACGGTGCACTAAAGCTGCTGCCGGATATACATGAAGATAAAGTTGATTAAAAATGGCGGCGAGAAAAAAAGTAAAAACAAATAAAAACGGCAGCAGCGAAAAAAAATCCACCTCTTCTGCCGATAAGAAAAAAAAGATTTTGGGAATCTTGTTAATCCTTTTTTCCGTACTTACTCTTTTAAGTATTCTATCTTACTCCAGATTTGATCAAGCTAATCTTAACTATACATTCGGTGATTTATTTAAAGTCTTCGGCTCGAATTCAAAGCTTATACATAAAGCTGACTCTACACATAACCTGCTTGGAATTTTCGGTGCGTATGTTTCAAACTTTTTTATTAACTCAACGCTAGGAATATTTTCTTCGGTATTTCCGCTTATGTTTTTGTTCTGGGGTGTTTCTCTTTTTTATAAAACAAATTTTAAAAGATTGGTTAATGTCTCCAACTTTTTATTGATTACCGGTTTAATCTTTGCAACTTTTTTCGGTGTTTTAAGAACCCATTATAAAGTGCTGACCGGCTTTTACGAAATTTCGGGTGCAATAGGTGATTATTTAGG
>JBJKQP010000217.1:0-34479 GCA_046705105.1 Ignavibacteriaceae bacterium
TTGCAAAGAGCCTCATAATTTTTATATTAATTTTTAATGTATTTATTTAATTATCCGTTAAGTAAATTTATAACACAAAAAAAATTACTTCTACTGATGTATCGTTTATAATCTTTATCAATATCATGATAAAAAATTATTTCTTTCTAAATAGATTTGTTACGGAAGTTAACAGTTTAATGCAAGGTTCGCTGGTATCTTCAGTATTTTCGCAGGAAAAAGATAAGCTTATAATTGAATTAAAAAAGAATAACGTATATTCCTTTCTGGAAATTTCTGCAAACCCGGGCTTTCCTTACATAACTTTAAAAGATAAATTTAACAGGGCAAAAAAAAACACCATCGGCTTTTTCTCAAAATGTACTTCGGCTGAATTAATTTCCTTTGGTATTTCAGATTCGGACAGAATAATTAAAATTAATCTAAGCTGCGGAAATTTGTATTTTGCAATTCGGGGGAAGTATACTAATGTAAGTTTTGTTACGCCTGACAGCAGTATTGAGCATTTTAAAAATCCACCGGATGATTTTATAGAGGATAATTTCTTAAATGAAATTAAATCGACAAATTTTATTAATGAATTTAACAACTTCAAAATAGAGCTTAATACCGGTAAGGATATTTGGGAACAATTAAAAACAAATTATCCTTTCTTGGGAAAAGAAATATTAACTGAAGCTAAGTCCAGAGCATCAAATGAAAATACTCAGGAAATTACTCTAATTGTCGCTAAAATCGTAAATGAAATTTTTTATGAAAAGCCTGTAGTTTTTCTGGATAATAATAATTTTACTCTGCATCTAGCACCTGCCACATTTAAAATATTTCATTTTACAGAAAGAATTTATTTTGATGATATTATTTCGGCCTTCAATTTTTATATCGGCAAAAAATATTACCTGGATACCTTAGCAGTTAAAAAGAAAAAAATTCAGAAACACCTTGAAAAAGAATTAACACGGCTTTCATCAAAACTTAATAAATTAAAAGGAGTAATAGAAAGAGGCAGCAAAGAAGAAGAATATAAAAAGCTCGGCAATCTTTTACTTATTAATATATCTTCGCTGCGAAAAGGAATGAAAATTATTGAAGTACAGGATATTTATAATGAAAATAACACGGTTAAAATAAAATTAAATGATACTCTTCCTCCTAAGAAGAATGTAGATTTGTATTTTGACAAAGCTAAAAGCGATCGTACGAGGTATGAAAAATCGGTCCAGTTATTTAACGAAGTATCAGAACTTTATTCATTACAAAAAAAATACGAACAAAAATTATTTACAGCGGAAAAATTAGAGGAATTCAATTTAATAATGAAAGAGTTAAAGATTAAAGAAGATAACGGCAATAAAAACGATGTTGATATTAAATCCAAATTCAAGCATTATATTATTGACAACAAATTTAACGTATATGTCGGTAAAGACAGCAGGAATAACGACTTGCTGACTACAAAATTTGCGAAACAAAATGATTTCTGGTTCCATGCAAGAAGTGTTCCGGGTTCCCATGTTGTATTAAGAGTGGAAAATACTAAAGAAATTGTTCCTAAAAGTATTTTAAAAAAAGCCGCATCGTTAGCAGCGTTTCATAGCAAAGCAAAAACAGCCGGAACAGTGCCTGTTTCTTTCACTTTAAAAAAGTACGTAGTTAAAAAGAAAGGAATGGAAGCCGGCATGGTGGCTCTATTAAGAGAAGACGTCCTTTTAGTAAGCCCGGAAATCCCGAAGAATTGCGAATATGTGTTAAATGATTAAAGTCAAGTAATAAAAAAAACAAAAAATAATTTAATAATTAAGATAATAAAACAATATATTTGCATGACAAATTTTAAATTTACTTATTCATAACAAATCATTCAGGGAGTACTATTTATGATTGACAGTATATGTATATTTGAAGGAGTGCACTATTCCAGGCTACTTCCTTTAGTATACTTCCGGCCGCAATACGACTTAAGATGCGGCATAATGACTTTAAGGGAAAAAATTGAAAAACAATATCCGGATATTCCGATTTCGCTTCACTGCCGAGGTTACCTGCAGGAAGTTGTTAAACAACAAAATCCGGGTGTGGAAGTTAATACATTAAGCGGGAAAAATTGTCTTTTTATTAATGGCGGCGTAATTGTTGATGAAAATCTTAAAGATAAAATTGACCTTAACAAAACGGATACGGTTTACGTTAACGGAGATGATATTGTTGCTGCCGTAGTAAGCGGAAAAAATCTGGAATCGTTAAAACATCAACTTTCGGATTTATTTAAAAATTCGGATTTCGGGAGTTTGGAAAAGATAGAAATTGATGCTAAGATGGTTCATTATCCGTGGGATCTAATTAATGCAAACGGTGAACAGATTACGTCGGATTTTAATTTCCTTACAAAAAATGTTAAAGGAAGCAAGATAAAAGGCAAAATATACGAAGGTGCTTTTTTATTAAATGAAAAAAATATTTTCATTGGCGAAGGCACTAAAATAAAACCCGGTGTAGTGCTGGATGCAGAAGAAGGACCGATTTATATTGGTAATGACGTGGATGTTTATCCCAATGTTACGGTCGAAGGACCAGCTTTTATAGGAGATAAATCCAAATTAAAAGTAGGTGCAAAAATTTATGAAGACACCAGCATTGGTCCGGTTTGTAAAGTGGGAGGGGAAGTTGAAGCATCTATAATACACGCATATTCCAACAAGCAGCACGACGGTTTTCTGGGGCATGCATACCTTGGAATGTGGGTAAATCTAGGAGCCGATACGAATAACAGTGATCTGAAAAATAATTACGGTAGTGTTAAAGTAGCCATTAACGGCGAACCGGTAGACAGCGGTTCGATGTTTGTGGGTTTAACTATGGGTGATCACTCAAAAAGTGCTATAAATACTATGTTTAACACAGGTACGGTGGTTGGTGTCTCCAGCAATGTTTTCGGAGGCGGTTTCCCAAGTAAATATATTCCGTCGTTTTCCTGGGGCGGTTCGGATTCGATGATAAGCTACGACCTTGGCAAAAGTATTGATGTTGCCAAAAGAGTTATGAACCGGCGAAAAGTTGAACTAACGGATGCTGATGAAAAATTATTTAGAAAAATATACGATTTAACAAAAGAAGAAAGAATAAAAAAAGGTATAACAAGTTAGTTATATGTAATAAGCGAGATGGATTGTGAAGATGGAAAGAAACTTAAATTAATTCAATGTTTTCGGTACATGCTTTTCATGATTCATTTGATATGATATATAGGTTACTTTTTGTAATGGACACGACAAATTGTATACCTTCTTTTTTTCGATCATAACTAAACAAAAATATATAAAATAAGGAGTTATTATGCGTCTCATTATTCAACCCAATTACGATATGATTTCCAAATGGGCGGCTAATTATGTTGCTCAAACTATACGTGAATTCAATCCTACCGAATCCAAAAGATTTGTTTTAGGTTTACCTACCGGTTCTTCGCCTATCGGTATGTATAAAGAATTAGCTAACTTAAATAAAAAAGGTGTGGTTTCTTTTAAATATGTAACCACGTTCAATATGGATGAATATGTGAAACTGCCGGAAGATCATCCCGAAAGCTATCATTCATTCATGTTTAATAATTTCTTTAACCATATTGATATAGATAAAAAATATGTTAATATTCTTAACGGCAATGCAAAAGATCTCGATAAGGAATGCGAAGAATATGAAAAGAGAATTGCCGATGCCGGCGGAATTAAATTATTTGTCGGCGGTATTGGCCCCGACGGTCATATAGCATTCAACGAACCGGGTTCATCGATTGGTTCTTTAACAAGAGTAAAAACATTAACTATGGATACAATCATTGCCAACTCCAGGTTCTTTGATAATGATATTAACAAAGTTCCTAAAACAGCTTTAACAGTCGGAGTAAAAACCGTACTTGATGCTGAAGAAGTAATGATATTAATAAGCGGCCATAACAAAGCCAGAGCATTGAATAAAGTAGTTGAAGAAGGCGTGAACCATATGTGGACGGTTAGTGCATTACAACTGCATCCTAAGGGAATTATAGTTTGCGATGATGACTCTACTTATGAATTAAAAGTAGGAACGGTTAAATATTTCAAGGATATTGAATCTGCCAACCTTGATCCCGAAACCCTTCTTAAATAATTAAAAGCAAGGCGGGAGCTCCCTCCACGGTTATACTCCCGCCTTTTTTGTGCAGCTATTTATGGGTCAACAACAGTAATAAATATTCAATTATTATGCCGGTTAAAATATCGGGTTATTATTGCAATATTGTTTCTATTTATTCTTTTAATGGGAAAATGAATTAAAATAGGACATATCTAACATAAATGAAAACTCTATTACTGGTAAGACATGCAAAATCCAGTTGGGATAACATAAATCTTACTGATATTAAAAGACCGTTGAACCAGAGAGGGATGAGGGATGCCCCGTTTATGGGAGATCTGCTTAAAGAGAATTCTGTTATGCCGGACTTGATAATTTCAAGTTCTGCAGAAAGGGCCGCATCAACCGCAAAAATTATAGCAGAAAAAATTGAGTTTCCGGAAAGTAGAATTGCAATAAACAAAAAAATCTATCGTGCTGTATTCAGAGATTTATACCAGGAGGTAAAAAACCTCGATGACTCGCTTTCCACTGTAATGATTGTCGGCCATAACCCCGAATTAACAGACTTCTTATCTTCTTTAACAAATACATATGTTGAAGATATTCCAACTGCCGGAATTTGTACGATTGAACTGAATATTTCATCTTGGCTAGATATAAACGAAGGCTGCGGTAGTCTGGTAAGTTTTGAATATCCCAAAAAATATTTTAAGTAGAAGCTTATTAAAGATTTTGATTTAATAACTCCATAAAAACCGATCTGCCGATTCCAATAACACTATCAGGAGGTAAAAAATTAGGATTATGAAGTCCGAATCTTTTACCGTCAAATGTACCCAGCCAGAACATAAAAGAAGGAAACTTCCCGGAAATAAATCCGAAATCTTCTCCCGTCATTTTATAACCACAATCTATATAATTAAACTTTGCAGATAAAGCAGGATATATTTTCTTATACAGTTTGCTGTTTACAATTACTTCCGGGTAACTTGAACCTTGGCTGCATTTAATTTTTACACCTGTTATCCTGCTAATTCCATCAGCAATTTCTTCAATATTTTTATAGTATTGAAGAACTTTACTGCTGCTTAATCCTCGCATCGTTCCTTCAATAGCAGCAGAGGCTGGAGTAATGTTTCTGATTTTCCCGGCAGTAATTTTTCCCATTCCGAAAACAAACGGTTCCGAAATATTCATTGGAATTTGGTCAACAGCATCTACGAACAAACGCAGCGCATTAAAAGCATTTTTACCTTTTTCCGGGAAAGCAACATGCGAACTTACACCTTCGAAGTCAATATTTATTTCGAGAGAAGATGCGAACAAGACTCCGTCCGTACTTGCAATTGTACCGATAGGATACTCATCCGTGACATGCAAAGCATACGCATCATCTATTTTATAATTGTTGAAAATTCCCGTTTTGAAAAATTCTATGGCTCCTCCTCCGCTTTCTTCGGCAGGCTGAAATAAAAATAAAAGATTCTTTTGGATATCTTTTTCAAGTACTTCCTGTAGAAAATCAAATAAAACAGAAGTGTGGACATCGTGTCCGCATGCATGCATAAAGTTGTTTAAAGATTTAAACTCCGCAGTAGTTTTTTCTTTAATAGGTAAAGCATCTATATCCGCTCTAAATAACGAATAACCGCCGGAGTTGCAAGTATATTCAACTAGCAGACCTGTTTTATACGGAGTGTGAATTTTAACTTTCTCGGAATTCTTAAGATTCTTAATATACTCTATAAGTAATTTGGTAGTCTCAAATTCCTCAAAAGACAGCTCCGGGTTTTTATGTAGTTTATGTCTCAATTCAACAGGATCTATTTTCATAGGATTATAACTCGAATGTCTGTACTAGAGACTTAATAGCTTTTTCTCTGAATCCTTCTTCAACAAGACAAGAAATTTTTATTTCCGAAGTAGTAACAAGCTTAACCGGAATCTTTTCCAGGGCTTTGAAATATTTTGATGCAACACCGCTGCTGGATTTCATTCCTATTCCTACAATAGAAATTTTCGAATATCCGCTTTGGAAGTGAACATTAAATCCTTTAAGATCTTTTAACAACTGAGAAAGTGCTTTTTCTACGTGGGATTTTTTTTCTTCTATTACCGTAAATGAAATATTCAATCCGGTGTTGCTAATTACGGAAATCATATCAACATTTAATCCTTCCTTGGCAACTTTAGCGAATATTTTTTGAACGAGGTTATAATCCAAAGGAAGACTGGAAAGGGTAACTTGTGTTTGATTATCCATAACACTTAAGCCGGAAACGACCGGCTGTTCTATATTTTTTTTCATAACGTAACTTCCTTCCTCATCGGAAAATGTTGAACCGCAATATATTTTAATTCCAAATTTTTTAGCAATTTCCACCGACCTGCTGTGTAATACTTTTGCACCAAGGCTGGACATTTCCAACATTTCATCATAAGTAACATATTTTAATTTTTTTGCTCCCGGATGAATCCTAGGATCTGTTGAATAAATTCCCGCAACATCGCTGTAAATTTCGCAGCCGGCCTTAAGAGCTGCAGCCAATGCTACTGCAGAAGTATCGGAACCTCCTCTTCCAAGTGTAGTAATTTCACCTTCCTCGGTAATTCCCTGAAAACCTGTTACGATTATAGCATCATTGTTTAATAATAGTCTTTTAATTTTAGCGGTTTTTAATTTTTTTATTCTTGCATGGTTAAAATCGCCGGTTGTTAATATTTCTGCCTGGAATGCGTTTAGTGCTTTGCTTTTAATCCCTATATCATTCAAAGCAATGGAAAGCAGGGAAGCGGAAACCTGTTCGCCGGTTGTTAAAAGCATATCCATTTCCCGCGCTACAGCATCCTCGGTAATTTCTTTTGCTAGCTTAATTAAGTTATCCGTAGTTTTTCCCATGGCGGAAACTACAACTACAAGCTTAACATTGTCCTTTAATTTTTTCTCTATTCTTTTTGCTACGTTTTTTATTTTTTGAGTATCCGAAACTGAAGACCCGCCGTATTTTTGAACAATTATATCCATTCTTTTTATTTATTCTTTATAACTTTCTTAACTCATTCATAAGTTGAGTTTTGCTTTTCGTTTTTTCATCAACTTTTTTCAGAACTTTTGCCGGTACCCCTGCCATTACAGTATAAGGTTCTACATCTTTAACAACGACTGAGCCCGCTGCTATTACCGCGCCTTTACCTACTTTTACGCCTTCCAATACAACAGCATTAGCCCCTATTAGAACATCATCTTCAATTATTACCGGTGTTGAACTCGGAGGCTCAATCACTCCGGCCAAAACAGCACCTGCACCAATATGGCAATTTTTGCCGACAACTACTCTGCCGCCGACTACTACATTCATATCAATCATTGTTTTCTCACCGATAACTGCCCCGATATTAAGAACTGCGCCCATCATTATTACACAATTATCTCCGATTTCAACAAGGTCCCGTATAATTGCACCTGGTTCTATTCGTGCTTTATATTTTGTAAGGTCTGCCAGCGGAATAGCCGAGTTTCTTCTGTCAATTTCAACTTTATATTTTTTTATGTATTGCTTATTATTTTCATAAAGAGATATAAATTCATTTTGTTCACAAAATAAAATACCGAATTCTTTATTTCCGAAGAATTCCATTCCGTCAAAATTTATGTTATTAAGTTCTCCTGAGAGGAATACTTTAGCCGGAGTTTTCTTTACTGAATTTGAGATGTAGCTTATAATTTCATATGAATCCATATTTCACCTAATAAAAAAATAATTAAAAATATAACCTTAGGCTTGTTTAATTTTTCCGAACACAACATCGGTAAAAGAGTATAGTCCGTTCTTTTTATTTATAACAAATTGTGCCGAGTTAAAAATACCTTCGGCAAATGTACGTCTGGATGTTGCCCGGTGAGAAATCGACAATACTTCACCAAGCCCTCCGAAACTAACAGTATGATCACCGGGAATATTACCAAGCCTAAGCGACGAAGTATTTACTTCGCGCTCTTTAAAAACATTCTTTATCATTTTTGCTGTGCCGGACGGCTTATCCTTCTTAAACCGGTGATGTGTTTCCACAATTTCTACGTCCCAGTCTTTTAATTTTTCATTTGCAAGTTCAGTTAATTTTAAAAGTATTTGAATCCCCAACGAATAATTATAGCTTTGAACTACAGGCACGCTTGCCGATAGTTCTTTTAATTCGTTTAATTGATCTTCGCTTAATCCTGTTGTAGCTATTATAAAAGGTACATTAAATTCTTTTACATAAGAAATACTTTTGGGAAAGACTTCGGGAAGAGAGCAATCAATTAATATTTCGGGATTTGATGTTTTATTCTCTCCGTTTATATCTAATTCAAAAACAAGCTCAAAATGGTTTTCGGCAAAAACATTTTTTACTTCCGTACCTAATCTACCCGATGAGCCGATTAATCCGTATTTTATTTTTTTTGATATCATTATTCCGTTTGAGACATTTTTTTAATTTCTTCATTCAAAACTTTTTCCGCTGCTGCCGAAACCGGAGTTAAAGGCAGACGCAATATATTTTCGCATAAATTTAGTTTACTCATAACATATTTTAACGGCATTGGGTTGGTTTCAATAAATAAAGACTGCATCATGCTTAAGTATTTATTATTTAATTTTTGTGCGGATAAAAAATCTCCATCTAGAATATAATCTGTTAGCTTTTTCATCTCTTTAGGATAAGCATTAGAAAAAACGGAAATAATTCCTGTCCCTCCCAGTGCCATAATCGGCAGAGCCTGGTCGTCATTGCCTGAATAAACATCAAAGGTATCCGGTTTAATTGAAATTAAGTGCGCTATCTGGGAAATATTCCCGCTGGCTTCCTTAATTGCTACTACATTGCTGCAGGCTTCATGAATTTTAATTGCGGTTTCTGGAAGTAAATTAACGCCGGTTCTGCTAGGTACATTATACAATATTATTGGCAGTGATGTCCTTTCCGCAATAAATTTATAATGATTAATTAAACTTGCCTGAGTTCCTTTATTATAGTACGGAGTTACAATCAACAAACCATCGACTTTATATTTTTCCGCAATCTTATTAAATTCAACAACATGTCTTGTATCGTTAGTACCGGTACCCAAAATTATTTCTGTTTTTCCGTTTACTTCTTCCGTAACTAGCGAAATAATTTTTTCTCTTTCATTGTTATCAATTACGGGCGATTCGCCAGTTGTACCTAGAACAATTAATGCATCTACATTATTCTCAATTTGAAAGCGGCAATTTTTTTTCAAAGAAGAATAATCGATGCTTAAATCATTATTAAAAGGTGTAGCTAATGCGGTCCCGGTTCCTTTGAACATTAAGGCCTCTGATTTAATATTATTATATATAATTTCAATTCTAAGCTGATATAGGTTTAATTCGTTACTTTTTTAATATAATTAAATTTGTTGATAAAATTATTTAGAATAATCTATGCTTTAGCTTAAATTATATAATTAAATAAAAGTATAAAATAAATTTGCAAAAAATAATTTGTTTGAGAGCAAAATGCAATAAATTTATGCATACTTAATTATTTCGTCACATTTAGTCAAAATAAAATTTTTGTCACAAGGTAATCAATTGAAATTAGTTAAAGGTTATTTGTTAATGGTTAATAGTAAGGAGTGCTGCTTTAACTGTTAACTATTTAACAATCGCGGTTTTCTTTGAACTGCTGCTTATTTGAAACCTAATGATAAATATAGTAATTTTGTTAGCCAAATTTACGTAAGCACCTGTAGCTTAATTGGATAGAGCATCGGTCTACGGAACCGAAGGTTCTGGGTTCGAATCCCAGCAGGTGCACTAAGAATCCCGGACAACGAATGCCCGGGTTTTTTATTGGTTAATTTCTCTCAGGATAGAACTTATCTTACTTTTTTACAAATTATATAAAAACTTCGGGCTTTAAATAATATAATAACAATTCATCTTAATCTGCTTAATTATTTTAATATCCATTAAAATATTCTCCCGAATTTTCGATAGTCTATTAGGAAATAAAAAAAGTATGGGTAAACATAAGACTTATGAGATTATACAATGGACCGGAGAAAATTTAATTATTCAATTGAAAAGGACACTTCATTTAACTTTCCGAAAATAAATCTCTTATTACTTTTAATTCTTTTTATTTTTCCGGTACTTACTTATTCACAAACAGTTACAAAAGTACTTATATCAGGAATGTCCGGCTATACAACTCACGATAACGATGTAAAGCAGGCTTTTCTTGACGGGTATGCAAGCTATGATGGGACACAATATACAGGTCAAATTGATCTTCATGTAGATAACAGTGCTTACCTGGCGTTGGATTATGCTAATCAGAATAATTACCAGATAGTTGTAAGATCCTATACCGGACTTACCACAACTCTGGAAGATACTGCCCAAAAATATCCGAATGTTTTATTATTTATGCCTGCAGGCTCCAACAGTTTTTCTTATGTTTGTAACCTTAATATTCCGAATTCAGCAATTGTTTCAACCGGCGCAGGATTGGATTCTTTAGTTACAGGTTATAGAGTAGAATTTTTTTCTATAGACCCTATAACAGGTAATAATGAATCAAGCTTTTCAAACGGTTATATTGCCGGTGAAATTGCATATATTGCAAATCATTCAAATATTTCACCTCAACAAGCCAGAATGGTGGCAAGGAATAATACTAATTTTAACTATCAGGGGACAAACTATGTGCAATACGGAAATATAAATATTCAGCAAGCCGTTGTTAATTCTTCTCTGCCGGTGGAGTTTACTGCATTCTCAGCTTCGGCTATCGACAATAAAGTTGAACTGAAATGGAAAACCGCAACGGAGGTAAATAACTACGGATTTGAAATTGAACGGTCAGCAGTCAGCAATCGGCAGTCAGCCAATGCAGCGGCTGGTAACTCCGCCGGAGGCGGACTGAATGCTGAAAGCTGGGAAAAGATTGGGTTTGTTAAAGGGGCAGGTAACAGCAACTCTCCAAGACAATATTTCTTTACAGATAACCTTTCTAATCTTTCTTATTTTTCCGATCTTAAATACAGATTGAAACAGATTGACAATAACGGTACTTTTAAGTATTCCAAAACAATAAATGTTTCATTATCCGTAACTTCAAAGTTTACATTGATGCAGAATTATCCTAATCCGTTTAATCCCACAACAGTTATTTCATTTCAAATTCCTGTTAAAAGCCTGGTAAAATTAAATGTTTATAATTTACTTGGAGAAAAAGTTGCAGGTCTCATAGATGAAGAGGAATATCCGGGTAAATACAGTATTGAGTTTTCTGCTACTAAATATAATCTTGCAAGCGGAATTTATATTTATTCACTGGTTGCAGGTAATTTCAGCTCGGTTAAGAAATTTATAATAATGAAATAGTTATATCAGATTTCATTAATTTATAGCTGGGCTTTCCAACACCCGGATTTTATTATTGTCTTCAAATAAATTATCGCATTTCAAAAAAATTACTTCCCGTCAACTTGGTATTATTATTTAATAAAATAATAGTTATTTTAATAGAGCTAAAAATTCATAAAAGGGTAGAAAACTAAATATGAATTTGGAAATTTTCTTCTTTATTTATCAATAAAAACAAAATAAAATAAAGCGAATTTCTTTAAAGTAACAGCCGGTTATTTCCATAAAGATAACTTAACATGTGATAATTGGATTTACATATTCTTCAAAAGAATAAGCAAATGATAAAAAAAATATTATCTAAAATTTACGGTTCGAAGTATTTTATTATTTTTTTTATAATAATCATTATTCAGACTACCGCAGCGTGCAGCAAAAAAACAATAATGAATGATAAAATAGATAATGAAATTATGATACATGTACCAAAGTCCGAACTTTACATTAGAGTACGCGGGAATCCTAATAAACCGCTTATTATTGATCTACACGGCGGCCCTGGCGGCTATTCCGGTATTGATATCAAATTAATGGGGTCAGGATTAGAAAACGATTTTTTAATTGCATATTTTGATCAGCGCGGATGCGGAAAATCATCGGAGTGTAAAGATACTTCAATGTTAACCATTAACCAATATGTTAAAGATTTGGATATAGTAATTGATACTTTATTATATAAATATCAAAAGAAAAAAGTGAATTTAATGGGAACATCATGGGGAGGGATGTACGGATTCTTATACCTGCTTTCTCATTCAAACAAAGTAAATGCATATGCTTGTATTGACGGTAAAGTAAACAGTAGTTATCAAAATTCATCAATTATAGAATTAGAATTAAATAAGGCAAGAGCAATGTTGAAAACTGCTGTTTCGCAGGAGAGGGTAATGGAATTAAACTTTGTAATAAAAAAATTGAACCGGATAAGAAAAAGTAATTTCGGACAGTTCTATAATGATGTAAATTGGATGAAGCACGAAGTGCCGCAAGTACTCGGATTTAACGCATACTTTGCGGATACTTCAAAAATAATTTCAACGAAGGATGTATTGCAAGATTCATCTCTTCTGGTTTTAATGAAATATACGAAAGAAGAATATTTAAAAATCGGAGAAAAAGCGGAAATTGTAAATCAAGCATTTAGGAACAATAAAACTTATAATACTTTAAACCTAGAACCTATGCTGTCTCGGATTACAGTTCCTGTTGCGGTTATTCAAGGGGAAAACGATTATGTAGTTGGAGTTGGACATGCGGAATTAATTTATAATGCACTAACAGGATTATCAAAAAATAAAAAAGAAATTCACATTATTCCAAATGTGGGCCATTGTCCGGCAATTGAAAGTCCCGAAACTTTATCTAAAATACTAAATGAATTTTTTAAGAAGTTTAATTAAGGTAATATATGAAATCGCTTTATTTTAAGACTTCTATCGAATGGAGAAACTGGCTGATATCCAACCATAATAAAGAAAAAGAACTCTGGTTAATATTTTACAAAAAAGAAACGGGAATTCCTTCCGTAAATTATGAAGCAGCAGTTGAAGAAGCGCTATGTTTCGGATGGATAGACAGCATAATCAAAAAAATCGATGAATCAAAGTATGCCAGGAAATTTACTCCCAGAAATAATAGCAGTAAATGGTCGGCTTTAAATAAAAGACGTGTTGAGCAATTAATAAAAAACGGAAGAATGGCAAAAGCAGGATTGGTATCAGTGGAGGCAGCTAAAACTTCCGGGCTATGGAATAAAACCGACAGACTTACTATAAGTTTTGATATGCCTGAAGACTTCATAAAAGCATTGAATAAAAATAAGAAAGCAAGAGATTTCTTTAAGGGATTGGCTTCAGGATATCAAAAACAATTCATTGGATGGATAAATACTGCCAAACGTCTCGATACCAAAGAAAACCGTATCAAAGAGTCTGTTCAGCTTTTAGCAAAAGGAGAGAAACTTGGGTTACGCTGATTAATGTGAATATATTACTTTAATGAAATACGATTTAAAAATAAGATCTTAACACAATGCAGCCTGCAATCAAAGTTAATAGTTATTCGTTGATAAGAAGGGGAAGAACTATTAACGAATAACTATTAACTTATAACAATATTCACCTGAGTTTCCTATTCCGTCGCTTTTCTAAATTTCTTTAAGAAGAGAAAAACAAGGCTTGCGGCAACGAGTGAAGTAATTAATAAGAACAGGAAGAACTGCCATATTTCCCAGTGCTGATAGAATCTTCCTATAAAGCCGGATAGGTAACTCCCGGCTGCGGTAGCAACAAACCAGGCACCCATCATCATTCCTTTCATTTTGGGCGGCGCTACTTTAGAGACGAATGACAATCCCATTGGACTTAAGAATAATTCTGCAATCGTCATTATAAAGTAAGTGGAAATTAACCAGTATGGAGTAACACGTTCCATGTTTGAATAACCGGGCAGGTTAATTTTTATCATTCCGTGGGAGGCTATAATCATTAAAAGATAAGCAAAAGCAGCAATGATCATTGCAATACCCATTTTAGCGGGTGTTGAAGGTTCTTTCCCTCTTTTATTTAACCAGGCAAATCCGCCGACAATTAACGGAGTTAAGAAAACTATAAACATAGGATTAAAGCCCTGGAATAATTCAGGTGCGATTTGATTTGAACCCGGTAAACTTGTTAATTTATAAATTATTATTGCTACGGCAACTGCCGATACGGCAATGCTCCAGCTTTTTATCTTTTTGCTCGCATTCTTATTAAAAATACCGATCAAACCAAGAATAAGAGCTATTAATGAAAACAAGGATATAGGATCAAACAAAAGGAATGTTAGTTTGCCGACATGTGTTACCGTATAATTTTTGGCAAAAAGAGTTAACGTAAAACCGTTCTGGTAATAAATCATCCAGAAGAAAATGACTATTGCAAATATTGTTAAGAGTGCAATTATTCTATCTTTCTCCTGTTTTTTGGTAAGTTGAATATCGCGGTGTTCGTTGCCTTTATTTTTCGATTGGTAATCAGCTTCTTTATAATATTTCCTAAATGAAGTAAAAACAACAATTGAAAGCAGCATTCCTATCGAAGCAAGCCCAAAGCCGGCATTGTAGCCTTCTGCCAAAGTTGTATGAAAATTATTCATAAAAAAGGATTTGATTGCATCTGCAGCATAAGGAGCAAAGAAAGCACCGATATTAATTCCCATGTAAAATATATTATAAGCTGCATCCTTAAGTGAACCGTCTGCGTGTGAATAAAGGTTCCCGACCAAAACCGAAATGTTCGCTTTAAATAAACCGTTACCGATAACTAATACACCCAAAGCCATATATAAAAATGAAGGAGTTGTTGTAGGAATTGCCATCAGTGCATAACCCAATGCCAAAATTAATGCTCCCATAATAATAGTTTTACTATAACCGAAAACATTATCTGCCAGCCAGCCGCCTATTAAAGGCGTAAAATAAACCCCTCCTAAAAATACTCCGTAAACGTTGCCGATTGTTGTATCATTCCAGTGAAAATTCTCGCCAAGGTATAAAACAAAAATTGCCATCATGGTATAAAAGCCGAAACGTTCCCACATCTCGGTAAAGAATAAAACGAATAAACCTTTTGGGTGATTTTTAAACATTATATTACCTCATTTAATGAAATGTTCTGATGAGATTATTAGCTGTAACGGGGATGAAAATGTCACAGATAGAAGCCTGAATTTATTTGAAAAAGACTAATTGACCACAAATATATATCTTTTTTCATTTTTTTCATAATTCATGCAAGATATTATATTATTCATTATTTTATATTTAAAAACATGTATTCAAATTTTGCACGCATGTTTACTTATAAGTATTATTGTTTAAGAAAACCTCTTTTGATATATTTGAAAAATGAAAAATTTAATTAAAAATTCCTTTGTAAAAAAGGCTTTAATTGCATTAGCTCTGTTTATTGTATTCGTCTGGCTTATGAATTCAGTAGTAATGCCGTGGTATGTCAGTTCGCCGGAAAAAAAAGTACCTAAAGTAATCGGTATGAAGGAAGAAACTGCAATTCAGACATTAAAAGATTCCGATATGGTTCCGGTTATAAGCGACACTACTTACGATGAACAATATCCCATAGGTACAATTATTTATCAAAGACCAAATGCAAATGATGTAGTTAAGGTAGGAAGAAGAATTTATTTATTTATCAGCGGCGGAGAACCAGTTGTTTCTGTTCCAATGTTAAAAGGCAAATCTTTAAGAGATGCAAGATTTGCTTTGGAAAGGCTGGGATTAAATTTAGGCAAAATAGATTCAGTCGCATCTGATAATCCTAAGTATATGATTTTCGATCAGCAGTATGCTGTAGGAACTCCGTTAAAAAAAGGTGATTCGGTTGGAGTTTCTTTAAGCATTGGTTCGGGTATCGGTTCTATTTTGGTTCCCAACTTAATTGGCAAATCATTAACCGAAGCACAGCAGGTACTTGCCGATAGTTCGTTGAAAGTCGGCAAAATAAATTATCAGCAGTCATATTCTTTGCTTCCGAATACTGTTTTAGATCAATACCCGAGTAAAGGAAGCAAACTTAATCCCGGCGATGCCGTAGATCTTTTTGTTACAAAAGCGGCCGAATCAGGTAACAATAATCCAAATCCAGGAGAATAATGGCTATTCTTGCACCATCTATATTAGCTGCAGACCTTTCGAATTTATCAGGTCAAATCAGACTTGTTGAAATTGCAGGTGCGGATTGGATCCATTGCGATGTTATGGACGGTCACTTTGTCCCTAATATTACTTTCGGACCAATTATTGTTAAGGCTGCTAGGAAATCTACCAAATTGCCGTTGGACGTTCACCTTATGATTGAAAATCCCGATAAGTATCTTGAAAGTTTTGTTAAAGCCGGCGCAAATTCTTTAACGGTGCATCAAGAAACAGTTATTCATTTAAATAGAACAATTACTAAAATTAAAGAATTGGGTATTAAAGCCGGTGTTGCAATAAACCCTGCTACTCCGGTTGATTCTCTTAAAGAAATTCTGGAATTCGTTGATCTTGTTTTGATTATGTCCGTTAATCCCGGTTTCGGCGGGCAGAAATTTATTAAAAATTCCTTACGAAAAGTAAGAGAAGCAGCAGAATTGAGAAGCAAGATGAATGCAAACTTTTTAATTGAAATTGACGGAGGTATTGATAATAAAACAATTAAACCTGCATTAGATGCAGGCTGTGATGTTTTTGTTACGGGTTCGGCAATATTTAAAACAGATAATATTTCGGCAGCAGCAATGGAATTGAAAAATATTATTATCGAGTAGCATGATTGAAAAATGGAAAATGTAAGATTAGCGTTAGTAGGCGGTAAAATTATCTCTCCGTTTAGAGTAATTGAAAACGGAACTATTTTAATTGAGGGTAAAAGAATTTCCGAGATTGGAAAATCAAATGATATAAATATTCCCGACAATACGGAAATTATTGATGTAAGCGGAAGACTTGTTTGCCCGGGTTTTGTAGACTTGCTTGTTCACGGCGGTGGCGGTTACGGTTTTGCAGACGGTAATAACACAAGTATTGAAAAAGTGTTAAAATATTTTTTAGAACACGGATCAACTTCTGTTCTCGGCTCTTTGTTTGCAAAACCGGAAGAAATGCTGCTTGATGATTTAAACCGACTTGCAGAATATATTGATAATCATCCGGAATCCAACATATGCGGTATTCATATGGAAGGTCCGTTCCTTAATAAGGAGTTAAAAGGAGCGATGAATGAAGATTATCTCTGGACTCCATCCGTCGAATCCTGGAACAAACTGTGGGAGGCATCCAGGGGCCATATAAAAATCATGACTATAGCACCTGAATTGCCCGGAGCTTTTTCAGTAATGAGAGCCGCTGCCAGGCAGGGTGTAGTCTTATCAATAGGTCATTCAATGGCTTCTTATGACGATATAGAAATTGCCATTGACAACGGTGCGGCTCATGTAACACATATGTTTAATGCTATGAGCCCGTTTCATCATCGGCATCCCGGAATAATTTTAAGTTCTTTATTAAGGAATGAATTAAAAATTGAATTGATTGCCGATACTTTACATGTGCATCCTGCCGTTATGGAATTATTACTAAGAATGAAAGGTGCAAACGGAATTATACTCGTTTCCGATTCGATTAGAGCCGGTGGTATGCATGAAGGCGAATATGAGTTTGCAGATCAAAAAGTTTTTATGAAACAGAAAAAAGCATATCTTCAAGACGGTACACTGGCAGGCAGCACTTTAACGCTTAACATGGCTGTAAAAAATATGGTAGAAACCGCCAATGCTAAAATAACGGAAGCAGTTAGAATGGCTTCGCTTAACGGAGCTAAAGTTATAGACTTGGAAAATAGAAAAGGTATTCTTGCAGTGGGTAAAGATGCCGATTTAATTGTTTTAAATAATGAATATGAAGTCGAAACTACAATTCTTGGCGGAAGAATAGTATTTACAAAAACCGGATAATTTATTATAATAAACAAAATTATATTTCTATAAACATGTTCGGTTTTATTTTATAAAAATGAAATCGGTGCATTATAAATAATGATCTAATGCTTACAAAAATGAATAAAGAATTGTTGATTTTAGGTGCAAACGGTGCTTTAGGAAAAGAAAGTACAAGTTTTTTTTTACAAAAAGATTACGATAAAATATATTTGTTCGGCTCCAAACCGGAAGGATTAAACAATCCCAAAGCAACTGAAATAATTACAAAAGATCTATCTATTGAAGAGAATGTAATAAGTGCTTTCGCTTCGATAAAACCGGCTAAAGACAAATTTTTATTTTTATATAGTACGGTCGGCGGATTTTACGGCGGAAAATATCTTTGGGAAACCGATTCGAATGATTGGGATAAGATGATGAATATGAACCTTAAAACAAGTTTTTTAATTGCAAAGCATTTTTGTAAACTTGTTAAGCAATCGGCCGGAGGTGCTATTTGTTTTATAACGGCATTTACGGGATTATACCCGGAAAAAAAGAAAGCAGCCTACGGAATTGCTAAAAGCGGTTTAATACATTTGGTTAAAACTTTAACACTGGAAGGGAATGAAATTAATCTTTCGGTAAATGCCATAGCTCCGTATATTATCGATACTGCCGATAACCGTAAATGGATGGCTGATGCGGATTTTAGCAAATGGATCAAACCGAAAGAAATTTCCGAAATAGTCTACCGATTATTTAATAACTTTAATTTTATTTCCGGCAATGTGCTTATGCTTAAAGAAAGATTTGACCTACCGGAATCTTAAAATAAAAAAACACTTGTAATTTAGTTTTTAACAAAATATTTTATTGACTTTGTTTTTTGAAATGTTTATTGTAGTGATATATTTTTTGAAGAATTTGGGAGCTTTTCTCTCCTTTGGAGTCAATTAATAATTTATTAGGAGGTTACTCTTTATGCAAATATTAGCTGTTATTTCGTCCATTACAACCGTAATAGCCCAGGCAACAAGCAACACAAGTGCATTAAATTGGCTGGCTGAAAAATATACCGCCGGCGGTATTTTTATGCATCCTATACTAGGATTTTTTATCCTAGGTCTAGCGTTGTCTTTTCAAAAATTTTGGACTCTTACCCGCGCCAGAGTTAATACCAAAGATTTTATAGTAAAGGTTACAAAGGCTTTGCAGGAAGAAGGTGTTGAAGCTGCAAAGGAAGTTTGTGCTAATACCCGAGGTCCCGTTGCATCCGTTTTTCATGCCGGTCTTTTAAGAGCAGATGAAGGTTTGGATGCTGCTGAAAAAGCTATTGTTACTTACGGCGGTATTGAAATGGGTTTCCTTGAGAAAGGAATGATTTGGATTTCCACATGTATTACCTTATCACCTATGCTTGGATTTACCGGTACCGTACAAGGTATGATTGAAGCATTTGATGCTATTAAGGAAGCAGCACAAATTTCGCCTGCCATTGTTGCAAACGGTATTGCCATCGCATTATTAACTACCTTGTTCGGTCTTGTTGTTGCAATGATTCTTCAGGTATTTTACAATTACTTTGTTTCCAAAATAGACAAACTCGTCGGTGATATGGAAGAAAGCTCTGTAGAATTAATTGATGCTCTTTACGAACTAAAGACAAAGAAATCATAATTTTTTTGTAGCTTAAATTATTTTTAAATTTAATATATGATTGACAATGATTAAAAAAAGAAAAATAGCTGAAGCCTCTATTCCTACGAGTTCTATGGCAGATATTGCTTTTTTACTTTTATTGTTCTTTTTAGTTGCTACAACAATTGATGTAGATACAGGTATTGGCTTAGTTTTGCCGCAATACGTAAAGAACATACAAAATGTTAAAGTACCAAAAGATAGAATGGCGGCTATTCTTATAAATGCGAACGGCGATATTCTTTTAGACAACAAACCTATTCCGTTGCCGCAAATAAAGGATCAGCTTAAACCCAGAATTGAATCTAAAATTAATCTGCCTGAAGATAAGAAATTGATTGTGTCTATTAAAACAGATAGGAAAACCAATTACAATACTTATATAGAAGCCCTGGACCAGATTAAGCAAGCTTATTTTGAAACTAGAGACGAATATTCATTTGCTCATTACGGTAGTAAGTACAACGATTTAAATGCCGAAGAGCAAAAAGTTGTAAAAAATAAAATACCTATTATTATTTCTGTTGCAGAACCAGAATCAATTCATAAATAATATTTGAGGATTTAGAATGACATTTGAAAAGAAAAGAGCCGGTGCCAAACAGGAAATTCCAACTACCTCTATGCCGGATATTGTTTTTATGCTTCTTCTTTTCTTTATGGTTACAACTACCTTAAGGCAGTACGATGTTCATGTTCATTTTGTATTGCCTTCTGCCAAGGCCATAGAAAAAATTGAGAATAAAAGGTTAATCTCTTATATATGGGTCGGAAAATCCGGCCTTATTCAAATTAACGACTCTATTGTTAAGATGAAAGATATTGAACCGATTATGTATGCGAAAAGAAAAGCTTTACCCGAAGTTATTGTATCGTTGAGAATTGATAAAAATACGGATATGGGCGAGGTAACAGATATTCAACAGGAGTTGAGAAAAGCCGATTGTTTGCGTATTAATTATTCAACTAATAAAAAGATATAAATTAATTTTATATTAAATAAAATCGCTTTTTATTGAGGCAGGTTCGTTTATTAACTTACCTGCCTTTTCAATTTATGAGGTAAGGATGAATCTAAAAGATAGAATAAATGAAGACTTGAAATCCGCCATGAAATCGGGCGATAAAATTAGACTGGAAACCGTAAGATCGATTAGGGCATTGATTTTGGAATTTGAAAAAAGCGGTTCCGGCAAAGAATTAAATAATGATGAAGAAATAAAACTGTTGTCCTCTGCTGCAAAAAAAAGAAAAGACTCGATTGAACAATATAATAATGCCGGCAGGCAAGAGCTGGCGGACAAAGAAGAAAAAGAGCTAAACATAATTCAGGAATATCTGCCAAAGCAGTTAACGGATGAAGAAATTTTAACGGAAGTTAAAAAAGTTGCTGAAGAAATCGGGGCAAAATCCAAGGAAGATTTTCCTAAGCTAATGCCCCATGCAATGAAAATATTAAAAGGAAAAGCAGACGGCAAAGTAGTAAAATTAGTTGTCGAAAAATATCTGGGAATTAGTTGAACTTAATTGATATTATTATTGTTGTTGTTGCTGTGGTTGGTTTTATTCTGGGATTTAAAGATGGTTTGGTTAGAAAATTAATCGGACTTGTTGGTTTCTGTATTGCTGTTTATGCTTCAATTAGGTTTGCTTTCTCATTCGGTGAAATTATTGTAAAAATTACAGGGATTGAAATTTATCTATCTGAAATAATCGGAGGGATAATTATTTTTTTCGGGATTATTTTTATCTTTTCGGTAATTAAAAGATTAGTTCATCCCTTTGATAAAGTTAACAATTTGGTCAACCGGATATTGGGAGGAGTAGTTGGAGCAATTCAAATTTTATTTTTTTTAAGCGCCGTATTTTTTTTAATGAATATTTTTAATGCTCCTTCCAAGCAGGCAACCAAAGATTCTTTTTTTTATAAAAGTGTATATAATATTTTACCTTTCACAATCGACACAATTAACAGTCTAACTCCCAAAACTAAGCAGCTTATTAAAAGTTATATTAACGAAAAAGATACGATATAATGATTTCGAATTTGGTTCTGGAAAAATTAGAATATAATAAAGTACTAAATTATGTTGCAAGATATTGTATAACGGAAATAGGTAAAAATTTAATTCTTAACCTTAAACCGTTTGCCGGTATAAATGAAATTAAAAAAGAGGGGGAACTTGTTAACCAGGCAAAAGAAGTTTTGATAAAGAACTTTGTCCCGCCGCTCGAATATTTACCCGAACTTGAAGAAACTATTTCAAAAGGAAATATAGAAGGCGCCGTAATAGAGAGCAAAAAAATTCTTGAGATTTTAAAGCTTGCTGTAATCTCCAGGAATCTCTTTCAATACTTAAAAAATAATTCTTCAACTGCACCGTTATTATATGAAACTGCAAATAATCTTTTTAATGATAAACTATTCGAACACTATATACAAAAAATAATAAATGAAAACGGTGAGATTAAAGACAATGCCAGCCAAAAGCTTGCGGAAATCCGACGGGAGATTCGAATTAAAAACGATGACCTTATAAAGTCCGTAAACAGGATAATGAAATCTTTGGATGAAAAAGATATTGTTAGGGAAGATTATTTAACCTTAAGAGACGGAAGAATTGTTATCCCCGTTAAATCCGAGCACAAAAGACATATTAGAGGTTTCATTCATTCCGAATCTTCTACCGGGCAAACGGTTTATATTGAACCTGAAGAAACACTGGAATTAAACAACGAGATTGTTTCTCTTTCTTTTGCGGAAAAAAGAGAAATTGAAAGACTGCTGAGAGAAATAACAAAACGTATAGGAGATGTAAGCAGAGAACTTAAAGATTCTCTTAAAACTACCGCATATATAGATTCAATATTTGCACGAGCTCATTACTCAATAGAAGTTATCGGAGCATTTCCTGAACTTGATAATAAAAAGCATTTCTTTTTAAATGAAGGTCGTCATCCTATTCTTCTAAAAAAACTCGGTAGAGAAAATACAATACCCTTAAATGTTACTATTAGCGATAAAAAGGTTATATTAATTACCGGTCCTAATGCAGGAGGTAAAACTGTTGTTCTTAAAACACTTGGTCTTTTAAGTTTGCTGGTACAGTCGGGAATTCATGTGCCTGTAAGCCCGGATTCAAATTTTCATTTTTTTAAAAACATATTGGTTGACATAGGAGATTCTCAATCCATCGAAGATGATCTTTCTACTTTTAGTTCACACCTGTCAAACATCGTTAAAATTTTGGAACTAGCCGGTAAAGATTCTTTGGTCTTGCTGGATGAAATCGGAACAGGGACTGATCCTGCAGAAGGTTCGGCAATTGCCTCAGCAGTTCTTATAACATTAAATAATAACATGGCAACCGTATTCGCAACAACTCATCACGGAGGTTTAAAATTAATTGCAAATGATATTAAAGGATTTGAAAATGCTGCAATGGAATTCGATACACAAAATTTAAAACCCACATATTTTTTTAAGCAGGGCATTCCTGGTTCCAGCTATGCATTTGAAGTTGCCAGAAGGATAGGTTTCGAAGATAATTTTATAAAACTTGCTCATCAATACCTGGATTCCGGAAAACATAATGTAGAAAAATTTTTGGTGGACATAGAAAAAAAGTCCCAGGAACTTGAACAAAAACTAAAAAAACTGGAAATTGAAAATTCCAGGCTTGCCGGCCTTTCCAATTTATACAGGCAAAATATAGAAAAGCTTAACCAAGAAAAGAATGATATTCTAAAAAAAGCAAAGTCCGATGCCCAGGAATATATAAACGGTATTAACCGAAAAGTTGAACTTGTTATTAAAGAATTAAAAGAGTCGAATGCCGAAAGCAGTGTTATAAAAAAATCTCAAAAGATTATTAAAGAAATAAAAGAAGAAAATAAAAACATTTTAAAAGAAAATGTTGAATTGATTCAGGAAAACGTTAATTTAAACATCGGAAATATTGTTGCTATTAAAAATACTCAAACAAAAGGGGAAATAGTTGAGATTAATAGAGAAAAAAATAAAGCATCAATTAAAATAGGTGCCGTTAAAATGCAGGTAAGCTTAAATGATTTGACACCTGCAAAAAAAGAAAAAGAAAAAATTGATTCGAATAATTATTCGGGTTACTCTGTAACGGCACCTCAAATTAGATTAGACATTCGCGGTCAAAAGCCGGAAGAAGCGGAATTTGAAGTTATTAGATTTTTAGATGATGCATATACTGCCGGGCTGGAACGTATTGAAATTCTACACGGCAAAGGTACCGGTGTACTTAAAAAGACAGTGCATGATTTGCTTAAAAATCACGAACATATAAAAAATTTTTACTTTGCTCCGGTTGAATTCGGTGGCGAAGGCATTACGATTGCTGAATTAGATTAAGGTTTTACCTTGTTTAAGAAAATTTTGGTTGCAAATAGAGGGGAGATTGCCGTTAGGATTATTCGAGCCTGTAAAGAACTCGGAATAAAATCCGCTGCAATTTATTCAGATGCAGACAGAAAATCGCTGCATACACGATATGCCGATGAATCCTATTACCTTGGCGATTCAACTTCTTCAGAATCGTACCTTAATAAATCCAAGATTATTAAGCTGGCAAAAAAAATTAAAGCGGATGCGATACATCCGGGTTACGGATTCTTCTCCGAAAATTCAGACTTTATTAAAACATGTGAAGAAGAAAAAATAACTTTTATTGGGCCTGCTTCATCTTCGGTTGCAATGATGGGAAGTAAAACTGCAGCAAGAGAATTGATGAAGAATAGCGGAGTTCCGATAGTTCCCGGTACAACCGAACCCATTAATTCTGTTGATGAAGGAATAAAGACTGCATCGGAAATAGGATACCCTGCTTTGTTAAAAGCTTCGGCGGGCGGGGGAGGGAAGGGAATGAGGAAAATTTCTTCGGATAAAGAATTTAAAGATGCCTTTGAAGCAACAAAAAGAGAAGCACTAAAAGCATTTGGTGATGATGCAATTTATATTGAAAAGTTTATAGAAAATCCCAAGCATATAGAAGTTCAGGTTATTGCGGATAAGCATGGCAACTATGCACATCTGTTTGAAAGAGAATGTTCCATACAAAGGCGGCATCAAAAAATAATTGAGGAAGCTCCGTCGTCATTTGTGGATCAAGAAACGAGAGATAAAATTACCATGGCCGCTGTTAATGCTGCTAAATCCTGCGGATATTATAATGCCGGTACCGTAGAATTCCTTATGGATCCCGATAAGAATTTTTATTTTCTTGAAATGAATACGAGGCTTCAGGTAGAGCATCCGGTTACCGAGTTTATAACCGGGATTGATCTGGTAAAGGAACAAATATTTATTGCAGACGGAAAGAAGCTGTCTTTTACCCAGGATGATTTGAAAATTCATGGGCATGCAATGGAATGTAGAATTTATGCGGAGGATCCGGCAAATAATTTCTTACCTTCTATCGGAGAGATCTATCATTACAAACCTCCGCAAGGCCCCGGCATTAGAGTAGATGACGGATTCAGCACAGGCTCCGAAATAACAATTTATTATGATCCTCTTATTGCTAAACTTGTTTGCTGGGCAGGTAATAGAGATGATGCAATGGGCAGAATGAAAAGAGCTCTCGAAGAATATCAGATAGCAGGAGTTATTAATAATATACGTTTCTTAAAATTAATATTCGATAACAAAGATTTTAAGCATGGTAAATTCGACATTAATTTTTTATCTAAGTCCGGCAAGCAGATAGTTGATAAACTTGAAAAGGAAAATAAAGATCCTCTTAACGAACAAGCTGCAGCTATTTTTACTGTTCTGTTCAAAGAAAAATCCATTGGAAGAAACAAAAACGTTGCGTATTATTCTGCTAACAAAAATGAAAACAAATGGACAGATTTAATGTATGAGTAATTATGTAGTGACACTAAACGATAAAAAAAGAACTGTTTCATATTCCGGAAATTCAAAAGTATTAATGGAAGGGAAGGAATTCAACTGTGAATTGCTTCATTTAAATGACCGGACATATTTATTAAGAATAGACGATCGATTTTACGAGGTATCGTCCGGTAAGTCAGACAACGGAAATTTTTCATTATTGATTGAAGGAAATCGATTTGAAACTACAATAATGACTGCATTGCAGGAAAAAGCAAGTTCACTTCTTCGGCAAAAAGCAGCTCTGCATAAAAAAACAGAAGTAAAAGCTCCGATGCCGGGAATGGTTTTAAAAGTAAATAAGAAAGTCGGGGACAATATAAAACAAGGTGAAACAATTTTAATCCTTGAAGCTATGAAAATGGAAAACGACCTTCGCGCTCCAATCTCCGGCAAAGCCAAAGAAATTTTTATTGAAGAGGGAACTGCCGTTGAAAAAGGTGCAGTTTTATTCACAATTGAATAAATTATTTTTTTACTAAATAGTTAAGTGATTAATTAACAAAATATAAATAACACCGGAGGTTAAGTGAAAGTAAAATCGGTTACTTTCTTTTTCATCTTTACTTTGCTTATCGGCAAAGCTTTCGCCGGCGGTTTTCAGTTGAACGAGCACAGCGCCAAAGCTATGGCAATGGGCGGCGCTTTTACCGCAATTGCCAACGATCCGTCTGCACTTTACTTTAATGGTGCGGGCATTCTTCAATTTGACGGTACACATTTCATGCTCGGTACAACAATGATTTCTCCTGTCTTTTCTTTTAGAGGAGTAACGCCTGCAGTAACACAATACGACGCAAAAAAATTATCTTTTTTCCCTACCCATTTTTATGCGACGCATAGAATTAATGATGATTTTGCGGTCGGTTTGGCATTCGATAGCCCGTTCGGATTAGGAAGCGAATGGCCGGACAACTGGGTAGGAAAATATCTTGCAATTAAAACTTCCTTGCAAGTTTTCGATATATCTCCGGTTGTTGCCTACAGAGTAACAGATAATCTTTTTGTTAGTGCTGCTTTTGTTTACAGTTTTGCAAATGTAGATATAACCCAAAAATCTCCTCAAACACCGTTTGCCGGAGATGCATTTACATCGTTATCGGGAAAAGACAATGCTGCATACGGATATAATTTGGGTCTGCTGTATAAACCGGTCGAAGGGTTATCTTTGGGAGTTTCATTCCATAGTCAGATTAATTATAAATTTAAAGGAACAGCTACTACAACCGGTGCAAAGCAATTGGCGTCTTTACTTCCTAACGGAGATGCAACTGCATCGTTGAAAACTCCGTATAATTTGGTTTTCGGTGCTGCATATGAAATAATTCCCCAGCTTAAGATAAGTGCCGATCTTCAGCTCGTTGGTTGGTCCAGCTATGATACTTTAAAAGTCGATTTTTCAAATCCGAAATTTACCGATATTTCCAGCCCTCGTAATTATAAAAATTCTTATATTATAAGATTCGGAGCCGATTATAAACTGATGCCCGAACTGTCGGTTCTTGGCGGAATTTATTATGATAAAAGCCCCGTTGATCCGCAATATGTTAATCCGTCCTTACCTGATGCTAACCGTTTGGGATTTAGCATAGGTGTTAATTATAAACTTACAAATAACCTGCAGGTAAGTGCCGGTTATTTATTCATTAGAAGCCAGCAGACTACTGTTACGGATTCTAAAGAATACTATACCGATGTAAGCAAAAGCGGTTTTAACGGTACATACAATGCTTATGCAAATCTTGTATCGTTAACACTTTCATATGGTTTATAATTTAACTAAGGAATTTAAAAATGAAAAAATTAATGACATTAATATTAAGTGCTGCTGTTCTGGTTGTCCTTTATTACGGCTGCGAGGACAAGACGGACTTAACCGGTCCTAGCCCGGTAAGCGGCAATGCTAATTTAACTACACTGGTTACAATTGGTAACAGTCTTACTGCAGGTTACCAGTCGGGTTCGTTATACGAAAGTGCACAATTATATTCATATGGAAATCAGATTGCAAAGCAGGTAGGTGCTAAGTTTGAACAGCCGTTAATTTCCAATCCCGGTATAGGTGAAAGAATGGAGATTAAATCGTTTGATTTGGCGAAGAACGAAATAGATATTATTTATAATACAAATCAAGGCTATCCATTAAATGCCGAATACAAAAAACCTTACAATAATTTAGGGATACCGGGTGCACTTCTTTATGATGTTTTGAATGCTACCAGTTCAACTACATGTGCCTCATACCTGGCAACAAAATCACCAAATCCATACTTTGATTTTATTCTGAGAAAAATGGGTTCTCAGTTTGATCAGGCAAAAGCTTTGCATCCTACTTTTGTAACATTGTGGATTGGTAATAATGATATACTCGGCTATGCTACTGCAGGCGGTACTACCCAGTTTACTCCTACCAGCACTTTTACTGCGCTATATTCTCAATTAGCAGACAGCATTGCTTCTTTAGGTGCTAAAGTTGTTGTTGCAAATATCCCGGATGTTGCCGCTATCCCTTATTTTACAACGGTAGGCACTTACCTTGCAATGGAAACTCCCTGGGGATTATTAAAGTTATCCGGTGCGCCGGGAATAATTTACCAGAAACACGGTGAAACTGCCGGTACCGGAATTGCGGATTCTTTAAGCCTGCTTACAGGGCAGGTGTTATTCACTTTGCCGGGACTAGTTTACGCACCCTTAATCGGGAAACCGACAGGTCAATTTTATAGAGATAATCATTTACCTGCTTTACCGCCGGGTATTGATACTACCAAACCTTTTGGTCTGGATCCGCGGAATCCCTGGCCGGATGCTTTAACTTTGGATGCTTCGGAAATTTCAACTGTTGAAACTACTACAGCTGATTATAATAATACCATATCTACTTTAGCATCAAAATACGGATTCGGGCTGGTCGATATAAATTCTATGTTTAATTCTATAAGGCAGAAAGATTTTACCGGCGGAGTATATTTTAACGGAGTTCATTTTACAACTACTTATATTACGGGTGGTTTATTCGGATTGGATGGAATTCATCCGACAGACCAGGGGCAGGCAATTATTGCGAACGATTTTATAAATGTAATTAATGCAAAGTTTAATGCGCATATTCCGAATATTGATGTATCTGCAATACCAAGCAGCATTATACTTGCAAAGAAAGCCCTGTTAGCAAGCCCTGCAAAGATCTATTTTGAGCCCGGTTCGTTTAAGCATTTATTTTATTGAAAATCTAAAAGAATCACCTTCAAGGTTTTGATCAACTTTTACAGTGTAAACCTTGAAGGTTTTAGTAATTCATAAATATTAATATGAAAAACAAAAGATATGATTTAGCTATTGTTTTATTACTGGCATTAATTTTAGCCTCATGCTCTTCTTCCGAAAAGGCAACCGGAGTAAACGGTAGCGATACAGCCGCAGCAAATAAAGATACCGCATATGTATTTGATGAAGTTCCGCCGCATGCTTCAAATAAACCGGAAAAAAATTCCGAGCCGGTATATAGTATTAGTGAACCCAGCCTGGGAATGACTTATTATTTAGTACAAATAGGAGCATTTACTACAAAAGAAAAAGCCGAGGAGTTTGCAGCAGAAAGCAGAAAAAAAATTCAAGATAAGATAAACGTATCGTATGATCCGATTATTAACTTGTTTGTAGTTCAATTAGATACACATTATAGTTCTCACCAAGATGCGGAGAATGTAAGGAACCAATTGTGGGAAATGAATGAATTTGAAGATGCATGGATAGTAACCGAACAAAAATGAATAAAAATTTATTATAGAATACATAGAATTTTTTTAAAAGAATAGTTATATTGAATTGTAATTAAGAAAAACATTCAAAATAGGGAGGAATGATGTCCTTTTCTTTAAATAGGATTATGCTTATCGGAAATCTAGGTCGGGATGCGGAAACTCGTTTTACAACGAGCAACGTCTCAGTAACAAGTTTTTCAATGGCCACTACTCGCAGCTATAAAGATAAAGACGGTAACTGGCAGAATGAAACTACGTGGCATAATATAGTCGGTTTTAACCTTTCCGACTACTATAAGGAAAATCTTAAAAAAGGTAAGAAATTTTATGTTGAAGGTCGACTTACTAAGAGGGAATATAACGATAAAGAAGGTATTAAAAGATATTCTACTGATGTAGTTATTGAAAGATTAATTCCGCTGGAAACAACAGGCGGAGACTCCTCAGCATATGACAATCAATCTTCCCCGAGTGAAGTAAGCGAACCGGATATTCAAACTGCGGATAACGAGGATCTTCCATTTTAATTTTTTATAACAATGCAGGATAAAAATAATTTTTGGAATTAAGCTGGCACTATAAACTGCTTCTACTAATTATTTTGTTTTTTTTATCGGCTTTCTTTTCCGGCTCGGAAGTAGCTTTATTTTCAATTGATAAAAGAAAATTAAAAAGTAGTGCCGGCAAAAAATCTTTAAGATTCAGATATTTGTTGAATCTTATTGAATTTCCGAGAAGATTGCTGGTTACCATTTTAATCGGTAATACCATTGTTAATGTTGCTGCTTCTATTACGGCAGTTTCGCTGGCAATGGATTATTCCGCAGTATCGAATTTATCCGTTAATATTATCTTAACTCTTCAAATAATTCTTTTAACAATTTTAATTGTAATATTCGGAGAGTTAATACCTAAAGTGTGGGCTTCCCGCAAACCGGTTTCTTTTGCAAAAACGGTTTCCGTTCCGCTTTATTGGATAAATGTAATATTATACCCGGTTTCGGAAATACTAACCGAAAGCATAAGGGGTTTGGTTTCCCGGATAAAATTCGATAAGTCGAAATCAGTTATACTTCCGGAAGAAATTCCCGAACTGGCGGATTTAAGCCACGAGCGGGGAACAATTGTTGAAAAAGAACAGGGATTGATCAACAGTATTGTCAACTTCCCCTCCGTTGCAGTTCACGAAGTTATGACTCCCCGCGTAGATATGATTTCAATTTCGGTTGATTCGAACTTTAACGAAGTATTGAAAATAATAACATCATCCGGGCACAGCAGAATTCCCCTATACGAGGATAATCTGGATAAAATTATTGGTATATTATATGCTAAGGATTTATTACCGTTTTTAAGGAATGACGAATTAAGGAAAAATTTATCTCTTCACGGAATTGCCAGAAAAGCTATGTACATACCGCGTACTAAAAAAATAAACAATCTTATGTATGAATTCCAGGAAAATAAAATGCATATGGCAATTGTTGTAGACGAATACGGAGGTACGGCCGGGTTAATAACTCTTGAGGATATTATAGAAGAAATTATAGGTGAAATTAGGGACGAGTATGATAAGGAAGAAAATAATTTCACACAACTTGAAAACGGCAGCTATATGGTATTAGGCAAAACCCCTTTCGATGAGTTGAATGAACTGCTGAACTTAAATTTACCGGATAGCGATGAAGAATTTGAAACTCTTGGAGGCTTTATTTTAAATCAAGCCGGTCATATTCCCAGGGACGGTTATACTTTCCGGCTTGAAAATTATAAATTTACTGTTAAAGAAGTTGTAAATAAAAGGATTAAAAAAGTACTGATTGAAAATATTCCTATAAGAAATAATTAAAATGAAAAAAGGTTGTTTTATAAAATCGGTAATAATTTTAACAATAATTACTGCTGCTCTTCTATATATTATTAATAATAAATTTAACCAGTTTATTTTTAATCCCGGTAAAAAGATAATTATTGAGCAAATAAACAGTGACCTTGATTATGTGAAAGATTCTCCCGAAAAAGATTCTTTAAAAACATTAATAAAAAATTATGTCGAAAATATGCGGTCTGTTAAAAATATTTCGGATAAATCATTCAAAAATTTTTTCGATTCGGTAAAGGTTGCAATTAGGGACAGTATAATAGATAGAAGAGAATATAAATCACTTTCAAGAATATTAAAAAGAAAACATTTATAATGAAAGATCAAAGAAAAACCGAGGCAAAGGTAGGCATTACAGTAATTGCAGCCGTATTAATTCTGCTATGGATAATAGGGTGGGCAAAGAACTTTAGCTTTACTTCAGACCAAAAAAAATTAGTTATAGAATTTAATAATGCTTCCGGTTTGGAAGTAGGAGATTATATTACGGTTAACGGAGTAAGGGAAGGCAACATAGAAGATATTCAGATTAAAAAGGATAAAGTTCTGGTTACCGCATTTATAAATAATAAAATCAATTTAAGAAGGGATGCTACATTTTCAATTCAAATGATAGATCTAATGGGAGGTAAAAAGATAGAGGTTAATCCCGGAGTTTCTAAAGAACCTCTAAATTACAATAAAATTCAGAGGGGTAATTTCTCTGCGGACATTCCGGCTGTTATGTCTCTTATTGGGTCTATGCAGAATGATATTGTATCCACACTTAAAGAAGTTAAAATTACTCTTACTTCGTTAAATAATTATTTGACGGATAAAAGGCTGAATAAAAATATTAAACAATCCGTTAATAATTTAAGTGAATTAACTTCCAAATTAAATTTAATGGTAGATGAAAACAGGAAGGGTATAACACAACTTGTAAATTCCGGTGCTGAGCTAACGAGTGAGGCCAAAAATTTCATCAATAAAAATAAAGGTGAGATGACATCTGCAATAAAAGAAACAAATAGAGTTTTAGTTAGTACGGATTCCCTGATGATTAAGCTGAATGAGTTTACCGATGAAATTAAAAATAAGAAAAACAATATAGGCAAGCTTATTTATGACAAGCAGCTTTACAACAACCTTACGCGAACAATCAAGCAGGTTGATGAACTAACCGGACTCTTGATGAAACAGCTTAAAAAGGAAGGACTTAAAGTAGATGCCAAGATCCATTTATTCTAAACTATTTATATTATTAGCCTTTGTAAATTTAAACTTTTCATATACTGCTGCTGCCTCCCGAAATCCCGTAAGGGCCAAAAACGGAATGGTCGTTACGGCAAATAAAATTGCCTCCGAAGTTGGTATTGAAATATTAAAAAAGGGCGGTAACGCAGTTGATGCCGGTGTTGCCGTCGGATTTGCATTAGCAGTTACTTATCCTTTTGCAGGAAACATCGGCGGCGGCGGTTTTATGGTAATTCATTTAAAAAACGGAAAGAATACTACTATTGATTTCAGAGAAAAGGCACCGCTAAAAGCTTACCGTAATATGTTCCTTAATAAGAAGGGAGAATTTGACCCTGCTTTAAGCCAGCAAGGGGCTACATCTGCAGGAGTACCGGGAAGCGTTGCAGGATTGATTCTTGCACTAAATAAGTATGGGACAATGAAATTATCCGAAGTAATTCAGCCTGCGATAGACCTTGCAAAAAACGGTTTTAAACTTGATTATAGTACTGCCAAATCTTTCAAAGAATACATGAAGTATTTTAAAAAGTATCCTGAATCTTTTAAAAAGTTTACCAATAACGGCAAGCTATATAAAGCCGGAGATATTTTTAAACAGCCTTATCTTGCAAAAACTTTGGAGCTTATCAAAGAAAAAGGAAGAGACGGATTTTATAAAGGCAAAGTTGCGGAATTACTTGTAAAGCAAATTCAATCGTTAGGCGGGTATATAACACAAAAAGATCTGGATTTATATAAAGCAGTAGAAAGAAAACCGGTGCTGGGAACATATAGAGGTTATGAAATTGTTTCGATGCCTCCGCCAAGTTCAGGCGGTATTGCTTTGGTCGAATTGTTAAACATACTTGAGAACTATCATTTTAAACCGGATGAATGGGGAAGCAGCAAATACATTCATGAACTGGTTGAAGCAATGAAATATGTTTACGCCGACAGAACTTCCTACCTGGGTGATTCTGATTTTTATCCCGTACCTGAAAAGGGATTAATTTCTAAAAAATATGCAAAAACAATTTTTGAAAAGATAAAGGATTATGCAGTGCCTGCAAAAGATATAACCGCAGGCAAACCGCTTAAATACCGGGAGAGCAAGGAAACAACTCATTATTCAATTTACGATAAATACGGTAATGCCGTCAGCACAACAACAACAATAAATTCCGGTTACGGCTCTAAGATTGTTGTTAAAGGAGCAGGCTTTTTACTTAATAACGAAATGGATGACTTTAGTGCAAAACCAGGAGTACCTAACCAATTCGGATTAAGAGGAAGCGAGGCAAATTCGATCGCACCGCAGAAAAGAATGCTTAGCTCTATGACCCCGACAATAGTTTTAAAAAATAATAAACCTTATATTATAATAGGTTCTCCGGGCGGCTCAACTATAATTACGGTTGTGCTCCAGGTAATTTTAAATTGTATAGATTTTCATATGAATATTCAGCAGGCTATTGATATGCCGAGAATACATGATCAATGGCTGCCGGATGAAATTTATACGGAAAAGTTCGGTATGCCGCTTGATGTAAAAAATGACCTTATTAAGATGGGATACAAATTCGGCCCAACTACTAGTTTAGGTCTTGCAGAAGGAATAATGGTTGATAACAATGATGGAATTATTTACGGTGCTTCCGATCCCAGAGGAAGTGGTGCGGCAGTAGGTTATTGATATATGAAAGGAGTTGTAATTGGTATTCGGAATAGGAATTGACATAATTGAAATTGACAGGATTAAAGACAGTGTTGATAAATATGGTGATAACTTCTTAAATAAAATTTATACTCCAACCGAACTGGAATATTGTTTAAACAAAGCAAATAAGTATCAGCATCTGGCTGCAAGGTTTGCTGCAAAAGAAGCGGTATTCAAAGCACTTTCCACCGGCTGGAACAAGGAAGTAGGCTGGAAGGATATAGAAATTTATAATGAGCCGAACGGCATGCCGC
>JBJKQP010000218.1:0-8323 GCA_046705105.1 Ignavibacteriaceae bacterium
TAGTTGAAATACCTGTTACAGAATCTGTTGTTACAGTTGGTGAACTAGCAATAACACCGGTGGTAAAACCGGAAATTTCCACACTGTCAACTGCTATAAGTTTAGCCCATCCTTCTGCTTTTGTATCATGAGGATAAACTCTTAAATAAAAAGTTTCACCGGAATTAACCGTATCGCTTAATGCAGCACTAAACGGTGCTACTTCATTGCCGACCAATGAAGTATCGGGAATTAAAATTTTCTTAGTTGCAAACGTCGAATCTTTTGAATAATCAATTTCGGCTCTTAAATTTTTTGAAAACCATCCTCCCATAAAAAACGATACTTTATTAACATAAAAAGTACCGCCGAATTTGGGAGACACCGCATACTGGAACCACATACTATCTACCGGGTTAGGTTCGGCATTCCATGTTTTTATTTTTGTTTGAACCGCTCCTACTTTAACCGAATACCCGTAAGTGGTAGGCAAAGTCGTAAAGCCGTAGAACTTCATTGCACTGCTGTACGAGGGTACCTGTGCATCTACAAGACCGGAGGTTACCGGATTTTGATCAGCCTGTAAAGGCCAAATTGCATTTGAAGGATTAGGGAGGCTTACAATGTTTCCGCCTATAACTACATTCTGCAGACAAACATATTTTCCGGTTCTTACACTCGGATCATTATCCACCCAGGGATATATTCTTAAATAGAATGTTTGCCCCTCGTTAACCGAAGCATTTACAGAAGTCTGGACCGGCGTTAAAGCAGTTTCACTTAAATAATTATTTCCGCTTGTATCGCCTGTTGAATAATTTATTTGAGTTGAAGTTTTAAAAGTTGAGTCAGTTGAATAATAAATATTTGCTTTCATTGTATTGATATACGCGGAAGCGATGTTAAGCGATATTGAATTCACATCAAATTTATACCCCATCTTTGGAGAAATTGCAAATTGAATAAATACGGTATCAATTTGAGTTGTTTGATTCGCAGGCCAATCATTATTAGAAATTTTGACCCGTTGACTGTAATTAGGCCCTGAGTATTGATTGATAATCATATTATTAAGATACTCATCACTTGCAGTAACCTGCCCGGTTGTTACCGCAGTTTGGCCTGTTCCTCCGGTTGAAGAATCAGTTAATGCCCACGTTGCGCCTGAAGGGAACAGGTTTATAAATGAGGTTGTACCTTTAATAACGACATTCTGAATATACAAATACTTACTTGTACTGCCGTTATCACCTGTCTTATTCCAAGGATAGACTCTAACATACAAAGTCTGACCTGCGTTTACCTTTGCATCTATCATATTATTTACGGAGTCGGAAGGCAAACCTTTTCCAGCTTCCGGCAGAGAAAGATTAGTGTCTATGATAGTTGAAACGGCAAATGTAGAATCGGTGGAATAGGCAATAGTTGCCATAATATTTTTGCTTCCCTTTGCCCCAAGGAACATCGAAACAGAAGTTGCATTAAAAGAATAACCCGGCTTGGGAGAAACAGTAAACTGAATAAACATATTGTCGTTCTTCATACTGTCTGCTGCCCAGGCACCGCTGCCGGCAGGTTTTAATTTTTGCACATTAGTTAATGTAACATCACTAAATGCAGCAGATCCGTCGTAAGCTACCTGCAAACTATCAAAAGACTCGTCTACGGAAGTTACCTGACCTGAAGTAATAAAGGATTGATCCCCTTGAAGAGCCCAGGTTACAGATGCCGTACTCTGAGCAAAAGTATTGGCACTGATTAAAATGCCAAGAATAAATGCAGACATTGTTGTCAACACCTTTTTCATATATACCTCTCTATGATAATTAAATAAGATTAACTGTACTGTGGGTCTAAAATTATGATATGAATTTTAGGTTTGTCTGCTGCTATTTTTGTAGCAGCATCTTAAATTGTGCCTGCAAATATTTGCAGCACCCCGGTGTAGTAATTTTGAAGATTGTAACCTCCCCTGCCAACCACTTAAGGAAAATTAAAAATTTTCTTCTTTCTTTTTTCTTATAAAATATTCCTTCCCTTTTGGTTAATAAAAATTTTCAAACGGATTTAATACTTTGAATTAATATACCGGCATTCTCAGTAAGTTTATTAAAGTTCCCTTCTGCAATTGCCTTTTTATCCAGCAATGCACTTCCGACACCTACTGCACATGCGCCGGCTTTTATCCATTCTCCGGCATTAGTTAATGTAACCCCGCCTGTGGGCATTAGTTTTAAATGAGGCATAGGTGCCAGCACTCCTTTGAAGAATGCCATGCCTACTACATCGGCAGGAAAAACTTTTACAATATCCGCACCTGCCTCAAAAGCAGTTTGTATTTCCGTCGGAGTAAACGAACCCGGAATTGCAGGTACATCATTTTTGTGTGCTGCTTCTACAATTTCTCTTTTGAAGATTGGACTTACAACGTATTTGGCACCTGCATCAATTGCCTGCTGTGCAGTTTCGGCATCCAGTACAGAACCGACGCCAATATTCATATAACCGCCCAGTTCTTTTGATGCGGATTCAATTACTTTTATTGCTCCGGGAACAGTCATGGTAATTTCTATGCCGGATATACCTCCCTTATAAATAGCTTCGGCTACTTTAATTAATTTCCCCGGATCGGATAAGCGAATTACCGCAACTGCTTTTGATTCTATTATAGAATTTAAAATTTCTTGTCTACTCATTTTCTTAATAAAATTTATCTTATAAAAATTATTTCCAAGTTTTTAATTCCAAATAATTAAAATATAGTCTTCTTTATATTATTAATTACCTGATGCTTTTGAAAAAACACCTCTTACTCTTTTTGAACAAGTTTCTCTGAAAATTAATTCCGTAGGAACAACAACATGCTGCGGTTCGAAAGATTCAATATTTTTAACTTGATCAATTATTAATTCTACCGATGTCTTGCCTAATGTGTTCGTAGGCTGGTTAACACAGCTTAACGAAGGAGAAATAAAACGGTTAACATCACTGTTGCCGAAACACATTATGTCTATGTCATCGGGAATTTTTAATCCGAGTTCTTCCACTGCGGCATAAACTCCTAAAGCTACCGGATAAGTAACCGTAAAGATAAACTCGGGTAAATTATTGCTTTTATATAATTTCATAAACCCTTTATATCCAAACTCCTCCCCGAATCCTCCTCTAATTACCCAATCCGGATTAATCGGCAATCCGTATTGTTTCATTGCATCTTCAAATCCAAGATACCTGTTTAAGCCTATATTTATCTCCGGGTAACCGGCAAGATGAGCGATTTTTGTATATCCTAATTTGATTGCATGTTCAATAGCCTGAAAAGTACCTTCCCTATCGTCAACAGCAACAGTGCTTGCACCGGGAATATCCAAAACTCTATCCATGAATATTAACGGCACACCGGCTTTAATAACCCTTTCAAAAATAGAATTATCACGTGTATCTTGTGTTATGGAAACAATTAAACCGTCTACACGCATAGCCAGTAAAGTTTCAATATGTTTTTTTTCACGTTCTGCATTTTCCTGCGATACGGTTAAGATAATTTCGTAATTATTATGAAAAGCTATATCGTAAATTGCCTCAATTACGGAACTAAAGAAAAAATGTGCAATTTTAGGAATTACCACACCAATTGTATTTGACTTTTTAGAAGATAAATTTCTTGCCATATAATTTGGCGTATATCCTAATTCCTGGGCAACTTTTTTAACTAATTGTGTAGTTTCCTTGGAAATATCCGGATGCCCGCGAAGTGCTTTAGATACAGTAACTTTAGATACGTTAAGTTGCTTTGCAATATCATCCAATGTAATTGAAAGCCTTTTATTCAATTTTGTGCTCCCTGAATAGTTATAACTTTATCGTTTACTTTACCGGTAAGTAAATTTAATAATTTATTTGAAAAAAAATATTATTATGTAATGTTTTTTGTAACTTTTTTAGCCGGATGTAAAATGAAAGACATAAAACAATATTTTGTGTCCGATGTTTTACAATTTACATTTAATCATGCTAAAGTTTGTAAGCTTTTTTAACCAGGTCATATGCAAGTGCATGACTTATTTGCCGAGCATCCTCAAGTTCAATTATATGCCTTGCAACCTGGTTTGCCAAAAAGTTGGAATCCATTCTTCTTGACAGGTCATGCCTTGCTGGAATTGAAAGAAATGCACGGGTATCATCATTAAAGCCTGCCGTATTATAAAAACCGGCGGTTTCCGTTACCCTTTGTCTAAACCTTGTCATACCTTGTATGCTGTCGTGAAACCACCACGGCGGCCCCAATTTCATTGCGGGGTAATGCCCTGCAAGTGTAGCTAATTCCCTTGAGTAAGTTGATTCATCAAGAGTAAAAACAATTAATGTTAGCTCCGGATTACTGCCGTACTTGTTCAATAACTCGTGTAAATTCTTTGTATATTCTGTTTGAAGAGGAATATCGGCTCCTTTATCCAGACCGAATCTTTCAAATAATTTTTCATTATGATTTCTTAATGATCCGGGATGTATCTGCATAACCAGCCCGTCTTCCGTACTCATCCTTGCCATTTCCATAAGCATATTTGCAATAAACAACATTTGATCATTTTCAGTTGCATGCCCTTTTAATGCACGATTAAAGATTGCATCAACTTCCCCATATGATAGTTGATGTGTATAAGGGCTTATAATTCCCTGATCGGTAGATACCGCGCCTAAGGTTTTAAAATATTCTCTTCTGTTTTCCAGAGCCTTTACAAAACTATTATAAGAATTTACTTCAATTCCGCTTGCAGAACTAAGTTTATTAATTTCTTCTTTCCAGTTTTTGGCTAAAATATTTACCACTGCATCGGGTCGGAAACACGGAACAACTTTTCCCTTCCATCCGGAATCTTTCAATTTTTTATGATATTCAAGAGAATCTGCAGCTCCGTCGGTTGTAGTCAAAACTTCGATATTAAATTTTTCAAATAAAGTCCTCGGTAAAAATTCTTTTGTGTTCAGCTTTTCTTGTATCCGGTCGTAAATATTCATTGCATTCTTGGAATTTAATTTTTCTTCTATCCCGAATACCTCGGCAAATTCGTGCCTTAACCAAACACCGGTAGGAGTTCCGGCATACAAATAAAAATTATCTCCGAATATCTGCCATATTTTTCTATGATCCTTTTCTACTTTTGTGCCGTCGATTGTAGGAATACCGAGTTCTTCAAGACTAATCCCTTGAGAATACAACATTCTGTAAATGTAATGGTCGGGAATAATAATTAATTCCGTAGGATCCGGGAACGGTTCATTATTTGCCAACAGCTTAGGATCTACGTGACCATGCGGGCTAATGATTGGTAAATCTTTTACCGCAGAATATAAATTGAAAGCTGTTTCCCTGATTTTTTCATCAGGATCAAAGAAACGGTATTTATTTAATACTGAATTGTTCATCTTTATCTCTCACTTATAATTATATAATATTTGATGATTGAGGCATAGAGGTATATGATTTAGAGGTATATGATAAATCTGCATTCAGCCTTATATCTTTATACCTTTAAAACATTTTACCTTCATCCCACCATCATCCCCATTTACTTAATTAACTTTTATTGCCTTTTGCAGCAGCCAGGTAAAAAGATTAACTGCTGCTTTTTCGTTTTCAAAACCTTTTGGTAATTTATGGTTATCGATGTACTCATTGTAAAACCACGGATCACCTACTGCAAATACAAATCCTTTTCCAACTTTGGCAGTTGCCATTATTACATCACCTTTATTTGTAAGAATAGCTTTAGCCGGAGAAGAAATTTTTAACGTACTTATTTCCTTTAGATAAATTTTCTTTACTCCTTTAAATACCGGCTGATTCGGAAGTTCATCAAATTGGCCCATATAAAAATTTCTGCCTATTACATCATTCCGGCTATCTTCATTAAAATGAATACCGAAGTTTCCTGCTAAGTTATTAAGATGCGTAAATTCACAGTTGCCTTTATCATTTCCAAAAAGCATAAGCACACCGCCGCCTTTTACCCACTTAACAATATTTTTAATTGATGTATTATCTATATAATTAGGATGCGGATTTTCTTTTGGTGTGTCAGGATCTACAATAATATAAATACTTAGTTTATTCAATTTGTCCATGGTAGGGGCCGTATGAACTTCTGCAATTTTTGCCCCAAGGTTTATAATAACACTGCCTAGCTTTGAATACCCTGAGTTGGCAGTATCTTCCCAGATATAATGAAACTGAACTTCTTTGCCTTCTTTATTCTTTTTATGCTCATCGTTAAAATAATAATCCAATCCTACTACTTTTCCGTTTCCAACCAGGTTTTTCGAGTTTGTATTGAAGCGTGAGTCTTGAAGCTGAAGAGAAGCAGAAATAAGCGGACCTAATCCTTTGAAGTCGTTTGTCCTTTTGGGTTCACTTACATAATATTCAAAGCTGCCGTCTCTATAAGGCTTACCGCCTAATCCTGCGCTGCTTATTGTGTTTATTAATTCCGGCAGGCCGTTCTTTCCGGTCTTAATTAAATTATTTTTTATACCGTTAAAAACATCTTGAGCATAATTAAAATATTTTTTATTCAGATAGCCCTTATTTGCACCTTTTGCATACACATAACAAAACATAGCCGATGCGGAAGCTTCCAGGTAATTTCCTTTTTTATTAGGTTCATCAATAATTAAATACCAAAGATCGGTTTTCTTATCCCTGTATTTCCATAAAACTCCACATTCTTTTTTAAGAATTGAAACGAGTTCTTTTCTTGCAGGATTATTTTGAGGGAAATAGTCCAGAACATCAACAAGGCCCATTAAATACCAACCGATAGCTCTGCCCCAAAAGCTTGGCGAGTCACCGGTTTTAGGATTTGCCCATTTTTGAGTTTTACTTTCATCCCAGCCATGATATAGTAATCCGGTTTTAGGATCCAGTGCATGTTTATACATTAGAGTAAACTGCTTTGCAATGTCGTTATAATCCTTCGGCTCATTAAACATATTAGCATATTTTGCATAGAAAGGTTCAGCCATGTAAAGACCGTCCAGCCACATTTGATGGGGATAAATTTCCTTATGCCAGAATCCGCCTTCCTTTATGCGTGGCTGCTCGCTAAGCTGCTTCCTAAGCAGCTCTGCGGCAGCTTTATATTTTTCATCACCGGTTTTTTTATAAAGATCCAGAACTACTCTTCCGGGAGCAATATCATCAAGCCTGAATTTTTTTAAATCATAAGTTTTAATAGTTCCGTTATCCTGCACAAAATAGTCGATGTTCTTTTTAATGTAATTATAATACTCCGGGTTCCCGGTTTTTTTCCACACATGCCACATGGCATTTAAAACCACGCCTAGTTCATAGTTCCATGAAATTTTTTTATTGCTGTATACCGCCAGCTTAGGGTAATATGCTATAACCGTATTGCATAAAAGCACCGGCCAGTCGGAGGAGGTTATACTTGAATTATTTTTATGATTATTGCTCTTCCGGTTAGTTGTAATATTTTTATTACTTACCGGAGATGCGGATAGCTTCTTTCCTTCCGCAAAAACGGATGATGAAAGAAGTACAAATACGATTAACAAACTTACTGTTATGTTTTTCATATTAATTAAAAATAAAGGAGTATTATTTATTGTTGTTCAGTTCAAAAATTAAAATGAGTAATCCGTTTTGTTATTAAAATAATGCCTCGTAATCTTATAAAAAAATTACAACGCAAAACCAATTGAAAGGCGGTTAACATTACTAAATATATCCATTTTGGAGAAAGAATAATTAATATCAATTCTCTTTCCGGCAATGTTTTTAAAAAGACCGATGCCGGCCGACCATGATTGAAGGTTTCGGTTTGTTTGGTAGCCGGCTCTTAATGCAACCATTCCTAAAAATTTATACTCAAGCCCGAAATTTGCTCTTTCGGAATAACTAGTTGAATGAAGAAACCCTGCCGCAAATGTTAGAGAAGTTGATTTTTGGTGTGCAGGATTAATAAAATCCATTAAATCTATAGCTGCTCCCAAATTAAAAGTTAAGGGAAGCTGCTCGGAGATTAATTCTCTTTTCACATCGGTAGCAAAATTTCTTATAGCCATACCGAATCTAAAGCTTTTATAACCGGTATAATATTTCACACCAACATCAAATGCCAGCTTGGAAGCATTATTTTTAACAAAAGTACCGTCAACAAAATGATTTTCGCCTAAATTTTGACCGACTATTTTTATATTACCTCCAACCATAAACTGATTGCTTATGGCTTTGGCATATGTTAGGCCGAACTCATATGCACCAACATCAGGTACGTTGCCGTTGTCTATATACCCGAGAGGATATTGTGAATTTAAATTCGGC
>JBJKQP010000219.1:0-5934 GCA_046705105.1 Ignavibacteriaceae bacterium
ATTACCATCAGAATTAAGGTAAGAAGTGCTGCCGGATAAAATAAACTGTTTATTTTCAGTACGCGTACCTGGGAAAAAACGGCGGTTAAAATCCAGTCCAAAGTTATAGCTTATAAAAGGCGTTTTATATTGAAAAATAAAATTTCCTCCGTATTTATTATTCAATCCTCCCATTATATCTGCCAGACCGCTTAAACCGAGATCTGCATTTTTCTTAAGGACAATATTAATGATGCCTGCCGTTCCGCTTGCATCGTATTTGGCAGAAGGATTGGTAATCAATTCAATAGTCTTAATAGAACTTGCAGGAATTTGCTGCAATGCATCCTGAGCATCCATTACCGAAGGCTTGCCGTTTATAAGCACTTGAAAATTAGTACTGCCCCTTAGGCTTACGTTGCCGTTAATATCCACATTAACCGAAGGTACGTTTTCAAGAACATCCGCAGCAGTACCGGACATTGCCGTCTGCATCTGACTTACATCAATTATTTTCTTATCAAGATCATAGGATATCGGAGATCTTTTTCCGCTTACTACCACAGATTTTAAATTTATTGCTGACGGTTTTAGGTATATATTGCCCAAATTTATATTTTGATTTGCATTTGTGATTACTATCTTTTCTATATTTTTTGTTGAATATCCTATAAACTGTACATGCAGATAATAATTACCGGCTTCGATTTTACTTAAAATAAAATCACCTTTCTTATCGGTTACGGTACCGGTTATTTGTTTATGACTGTTCTTTGTAAAAAGAACTACGTTGGCAAATTCAATTGGGACCTTGGATTTTTCATCAAAAACTTTTCCGCTTATCGTACCTTTTACCTTCATTACATTATTTTGCCGGCAGTATATCATCTGTGTCAAAGTAAATAAAACAATTAATATTATACATATATTTTTAAACATTATTACTCCTAACCAGGAATTTCCGGAGATAAAATCGGATCATTAATTTTATTTTTTTGTAAAGTAAATGCGAAACGCTCTCCTTTACAAAACCGTTAAAATTATGATTTATACATGAAAATAAGATGAAAAGACAAAGAATAGAAAGGATGAAATGGATTTATGTGATATAAATAATAATTTAATTGCTGAAAGGAAGGATAACAGAAAAAACAGTTATTTTACCCGTTTTACTTTCTGCACTTATCTTTCCCCTATGCAGATCAACTATTTCTTTTGCAATAGCAAGTCCAAGCCCGCTTCCGCTTATTTCCGAGCGTATTTCGTTTGAACGATAAAAGCGATTAAAAATATATTGTATTTCCGATTGAGCTATTCCCTTTCCGGAATTTTCTATTTTAACGGCTGCTTTATTATCTAATACAGAAAGCTCTATTTTTATAGGAGAATTGTCATATGAATATTTAATGGCATTATCAATAAGATTTATAAACACACTTTTAAGTTTTTCTTTATCTGCATTTATTTCCAACGCGTCATTAAACGATAAATTTATTTGAATATTTTTTTTCAGCGCCGCCTGGTTCATAGTCTGCACACAGTCTGCTAATAATTCATCCAGCCTCACACTTTTTATATTTAACTTTGCATGTGAGGCATCCAGCTTGACTATAGTTAAAAGAGAATTCGTCAGCTTGGTCAGACTATCTATTTCGGATAATGCATTTTTGATACTCTCAACTGAATCAGCGTCTCTTATTTTTTTCTCAAGAATTTCGAGCTCTGTCTGAATAACTGTCAGCGGAGTTTTAATCTCATGAGATGCATTTGCTATAAATCTTTTTTGGCTCTTAAAAGCGCCGTCAATTCTTTCAATCATCTCATTTAAAGTTTCTCCTAATTTACGAACTTCATCTTTAGCTTTAGGAAGCTCTAGCCGCTTGTCCAGGTTTTCACCGGAAATATTTTTAGCAGTTTCGGCCATTTGATTAATCGGCTTAAATGCGGCTTTGGAAATAAAATATGCGGCAAAACCCGTCAAAATTAATCCCGCCGGGATTATAAATATGAAAAGATAAAATAAGCGGTCAAGATCTTCAAAGACATCTTTAACAGAAGCTGCCGTTTCCAATATGTAAACAGAATCATTTTCCGTTTCAAACTTGCTCCAATAAATATGATATTTATGGTGATCTATTTTCTTCCTGTCCAATTCAAAAGATTCGTTAAGCAGCTTACTTAGATCGGGCGACGCAACTTTTGAAAGTATAGAATCTTTAATTATAATTTCTCCCTTGCTGTTAAAAAGCTGAAACCTTTCCCCGATTAAACCTTTGGATCTGATTGAGGATAATTTCTTTAAGTTTAAAGACGAACTGTCATCTATTTCATCTTCCATTTCGGTCCTTAAAGAAATAGAGTAGCTTTTTAAATTTGTATTAAGCTTAAGGAAAGCCGCTTCTTTTGTACTGTTATATATTATCGCGGCGAAAGCAGTAAGCATTACCCCGAATACAAGCGTATAAGCTAAAATTATTTTTGTTTTAATAGAAAACATAAAATTACAATTATTCCTAGACCTCACATTTTAATTCACTCTCTTTATTAAGCCTGCCTGCAGGTAGACAACGAGAGCGGCCTAAAGGAGGTTAATTATCTTTAAATATGTAACCCGCTCCCCTTACCGTATGAATCAACTGCTTATCAAAGTCCTTATCAATTTTCTGTCTTAAAAATTTAATGAACGATTCTATGACATTGCTTCTAGGATCAAAATTCATATCCCACAAATGTTCAGAAATCATTTCTCTGGATAATATTCTGTTTGGTTTCATCATAAACAACTCTAAAAGGGAAAATTCCTTAGTAGACAGCTGAATCTCTTTTCCTTCGCGGTAAGCTTTGTGAGTATTTAAATCAAGCTTTACTCCAAAATTTTCAAGTACGGCGGAGCTAACTTCGCTTCTCCTTCTAATTAACGCGCGCATTCTTGCCAGAAGCTCACCTAGATGGAAAGGCTTGGCCAGATAATCGTCTGCGCCCTTATCCAGACCAGTTATTTTATCTGAAACATCATCTAGCGCAGTGAGCATTAAAATTGGTGTAAGTACTTTATTCGAGCGAAGATTTGCGCAGGTTTCCAATCCGTCCTGTTTAGGCAGCATAATATCAAGTATTATTAAATCGTAATTATTTATTTCTGCCAGTTCCTGCCCGTTTACTCCGTCACCGGCAGTATCTACAGCATATCCTTCCGACTTCAATCCCTTTGAAAGAGCGGAAGTTATGTTTTTATCGTCCTCAATTAAAAGTACGCGCATATCAAATCATTTTTTAAGTAAATATATATAGTTAAAATGAAAGGAATATGAAAATAAAGAAAATTTCCTAAAAACCTTTTAATGTAAAAGCACATGTAAAGAATTTACGAGAAAATAAAAAGATAGTAATATAAGGACAATACCCATGCCGAAATTAATTTTTTTCATCAACTGAACAGAAATAAATTTTTTCGCCCAATGCAAAATATTTGCAAGCGTGGTTAAGTAAGAAGCAAGTCCTATTCCGCCTACTATTAAAAACATTAAAGATTCTTTAAAATTAAAATCAGAAACAAGCCCCAAATTTTTAATAAACTTCGCTCCCAACAGCCACCAGAAAATCATCATAGGATTTGTAACTGCAAGTGAAAAGCCTGTAGCAAAAGACAATCTTTTGCTTGTTAAAGTCAGGTTGCTCATATCAATAAAATTTGTTTTTGAGTTACTTTTTAACGTAAAAAATGCAAGCAGCCATAATATAACAACCGCTGCCAATTCAAATATTCCTTCTACTAACTTTTCTTTTAAGAAAGGAGCTAATCCGAACAGCGCGATAAAGCCGTACATTACGTCTGAACAAACCGAACCGGCGACAACCATATAAGCCTGTTTTAAACGGCTGCTGAGAGAACGTTTTGCTATTTCTATTTGTGTAGCACCGATAGGAATTGCAGTGAGAAACCCCATTATATATGTTAGAATCAGGAATAAGAAAGTCTTCATTTACCCTATTCTTTTATAATATGATATTTCGTCATAGGCATTCTCCTGCACTTCTTTCTTAAATCTTTTAGCAAGGAATAAATGCATGTCAACCGCCGAAACAATTTCACGGGGACTTAGATTTTGAAAGCATCTCACTTCATTGCATGTTTTAGCCAGCTTGTTAATACAAGTAATATTCCTGCACGAACATTGTGCAATAAAAATCCTTGATATTGCATCCTGATTTGCCGGATAACAGCCCGGGATCCGTGAATCGTATCCGTAGACTTTAGGCGGAGTGCTACCGAAGACAGAAAATACCGCAGTTTTATTCCTCATGCTTCCTCCGTTTGCACTTAAGTATTTTCTTGCAGCAGCTAAGTGCAGAGGACCTGTATCCCCTGAAATAAAAACATCCGAATAATCTATTAGAGCAGTATATTCATCCAATTCCGTGGAAGCGGGAATAATAATAACTTTCTGTTTTTCTGCATAGGACAATGAGCCAAACAGATTATATTCAATTTGCTTTTCTACATGTCCGGCTCCTAGTAATATTTTACAGTCTAAGTGAATTAATTTTTGTAATAACTCTACCTGAAATTTAAATGGCATTCTTGTATAAATTGAAGAAGCATCGGGATTATACATAACAATAAAATCATTCGGCCCAATACCGGATCTATATAAAAAATCCTTTGCACTTGCAACAGATTCATCCGGGAGATATAATTTCGATCCTTTAAACCGTTGGCCGAAACTTTTCGGTAATATTTCTGAAAATATATTCCCTATAAAATTGTAAGCAAGGTATGTTATATTATTTACATTATTACCTGCAAATTCATTTTTAATTAATTCCGCCGCCATTACGGAATAGTTAATTACATTTTTACGGCCGAAATCTTTGTTGCTTATCATCGGGCTGAAATTAATAATTAGATCATAGTCTTTTGCTTGTACAATTCGCTTTAGTTTATTGAGGTCATCTTTATTTGGAAATGGTGCGCCGTTATAAACCGTGAATAAATTAGAAATCTCCGGATTTCCTTCGATGAGATTTTTTGTCGATTTTTTAACAATTAAGTCAATATCCGCACCGGGAAAAATTTCTTTTACTGCCGTCACTCCGCTTAATGCTATAACCGCATCTCCAATATTAAGGTCGGCAACAACAAGAAATTTTTCAAATTTTTTAATTTTATTAATTTTATTAAATTCACGCTTCTTAAGAAAGCTGTGGAAGTAAACATTTCCCAATGTATTTTTAACTAAAGCATTTATAAAGCGCCCGCCTTGCACGGGGAAAAAATCTGTAATTGTACTTGATAAGTTAAAAAGTCTTTTAAACTGTGCTTCTTTATTCACCTGTATAAATCCGATCTTTGCAATACTGCAATCAATTATAAACATTAAATTTTGCAGACATCAAATTCCCTTCCGCTAGAGAACTGCTAAAATAAAGTATGCCGGAGCCGTCAAAAATTCAATCTATTTGGAAGTTCCTATACTCTAAGTCACAAGGAAGTTATTGAACATCTGATCCGCTTTATAATTTATAATGGAAATATGAAATGAATATGAAAGTGGCTGCACAAAAAATAATTTGTAAATTAAATCACACTTTATTACTGCAATATATTTCTCCTTTATTAGTAATTTAGAACTGTTAAGTCTTTTAATGTAAATTATTATTTGAACTGATAAAGCTTAACGCCGAATTATTATTTACTTGTTAAAAAGAATATTGAATGACAACTTATATCTCAATATTAAGAGGCATTAACGTCGGAGGTCAGAAGAAAATTCAAATGGCCGAACTAAAGACCTTATATGAAGAATTAAATTTTAAAGATATAATAACATATATTCAAAGCGGAAATGTTATTTTTAGAACAGGAGACAGTATAGCTGAAGAAATTATTACAAAAAAAATTGAGGAAAAAATATTTGAGAAACACAAATTTAACGTCCCGGTAATAATTAGAAC
>JBJKQP010000220.1:0-2909 GCA_046705105.1 Ignavibacteriaceae bacterium
CTTTTCCTAATGAAATATCTTCCGTTCGGGCCGCTGATAACAACTAAAAAATAAAGTTGGAATAATTTATCCCGACATTATTTTAATCATAAGATAGCTAAATATTTGTTGCATATTATTGACTAAATAAAATATATTTATATAGTCAATTTTACGGGGATTACAATGAAGAATAAAACGGGTTTATTAGTAGCAGCATTAATGTGCTTAATTGCCGCAGGCTGCGGTACTGTTACTCAAACACTATATCTGCAAAATGTTGAGGTAAACGGACCTGTAAATCAACCTCCCCTGCATATAACGGATCATCAAAAGAGCGGTACGGTTACCTTAAGTGCCGGATTTAATTTTAATACTAATAAGCAGGTAACCGGCAGAGTTGAAAAACATTCACCTGTTAATAAAAACGGTTACTATCAATTCGATACGGTAACTAGCGGTAATACGCGAAGCTATTATCAATCAGCAGGAAATGTATATAATTTTGCAGGTAGTAATTTGCAATGGGACATTCCCGATCTTACCGTTAATATTAACGGAGATTTTGCAGTATCCAATCATCTGGCATTATCGCTTGGACTTAACTACTCAGTTCAAAACCAGAGCAGCCTTTGGGGCGGGAATGCCGGGCTCGGTATATATAGTAAAAGTGCCGGCGGTGCTTTCAGGTTTGATGCGGGAGTCTTATGGCAAACTATGCAATACAACGCCTCTACGGTTGTTGTTACGGTTGAAAAGCTTTTTTCCGGGCCTGCCGATACATCTATTTCTTTTTTCCTCGATAGAAATACAAATACCGGTTTTAATCCTTATATTATGTTTACATATAATTCAACTTATAGTGGTTCTCCGGTAAACTTCTTTTTAAATCTTGAATATTTCAGTCAAACAATTTTAGATTTTAAACCTTCCTCACCGAACCCTGATTTCTATCCGTTCGGCATATCTGTAATTAGAAATGATCAAAGGGGAGAAGCAACTGCTGTGTTTCTATCGGGTGCAGCAGGACTCTATATAAACCTGAATGAAAATACGAGACTAAATTTAGGTGCAAGAGTATTACGTGAAACTCAAATTGAAAATTCATCTGCTTCTTTATTTGTAATGCCGGTTTTTCAAATAGACATGCGGCTATAAAATCAAAAGGTATAAGCTCAATAACTTAAACCGACAGAGCCGGGAAAAAAAGTTGTTGGTTAATAGTTAGTGGTTAATTGGTATGGACGATTAACCATTAACTAAAAGTGTCTACGATGTTATGAACATTATGAATTAACGATTAACTCCTCCGCCTTGCATACAATTTAAGAACTAATGGAATAAATTATTGATTTTTAATTTGGATTTTTTTAATGTTAAAACGTGGAAAACATGCAACAAATAATTGATGATATATTTGATCGTATTAAAATTCCCGAATCGGACCTTTCGCTTTCTCAATCCAATATTATAGAAAAAATACGGTATGTAAAATCATTGAATAAATTAATTGTCTTCAAGTACCCTTTACATTCTAAAGCATGCTGCGCTTTAATATCAGATGCTATATTAGGTAGTGTCCTTACCGAATTACATGATGAATTGAATAAGGCTTTTCCGGGATTTTATATTGAGTTTGCTTGATGAGATAACTTAAAAGGGGTTGTGGATATACTTATTAATTTTCTAATCTTATTGATTGTTATGCAGATTAAAATTATTTCACATCGAAGGGAAAGTAAATCTTGAGGGAAAGGTAATGACTAAAAAGAAAAGGAAAATTAAAGAGAAGCTTGTTGGAATTTGGAAATCTTATGATGCGATGACAAGGAATTCCATGGTTGATAAGATGGAATACGAGCTTGGAGAAATGGAGAATATTTTCGGATTAATTGTGCTCGGTTCGTTTATCGGGCTGCCTTCTCCGCCGATGCAAATTACTTTAGATTTGCTGCCGGAAATGGAAAAGCATTTTGTCTTAATGTTGAATAAAATAGATAATGCCGAAAGCCCGTTATCTGATCTTTTGTCTACACTGGATGTTGTATGAAATCTAATTCCGAAGCTGTTAACATTTTTTTCCTTGGTAAGGGAGGTGTTGGTAAATCAACTTCTTCCGCTCTTACCTCCGTTGAACTTGCCGCTAAGGGTAATGATGTTTTACTGGTTTCAATGGACCCGGCACACAATCAATCCGATATATTCGAAAAGAAACTTTCCGAAAAGCCTTTTAAACTTGCTCCTAATTTAACGGCAAAAGAAATAGACATAAATCACTGGATTAAAAAATATTTAAATGAAGTTGAAAATCAGATACAACATACTTATTCCTACCTTACTGCTTTTAATCTTGAAAACTATTTTGGCGTTATTAAATATTCTCCCGGCATAGAGGAGTATGCCCTCCTTACGGCATATAAAGATATTCGCAACAAGTTTAAAGAAAAAGATTATATTATTTTTGATATGCCTCCTACCGCGCTAACTCTTAAATTCTTCGGCCTGCCTAACCTTTCTTTGATTTGGCTTGAAAAGCTTCTGGACTTAAGAAAAAAAATAATTGAAAAAAGAGAGATAATTACCAAAGTCAAACTGGGCAAGTTTGAATTTGAGAGAGATAAAATTTTAAACAAAATTAATAAGCAGACCGAATCCTACCGGGAAATAAAAGAAATATTTGAAGACGAAAATAGGACCGTAATTAACCTGGTTATGAACCCGGATAAATTGTCGTTTTCCGAGTCACTATTAATTAAAAATAAATTGAATAATTTTGACCTGCATATAGGAAATATAATTCTAAATAAGTATAACCCGGAATTTATATTTAATGATATAGAAAGAAACTTTGAGCATAAGGAGCTTAGGCTTTTTCCAATTAGTGACATTCCGTTAATTGGCATTCAAGCTCTCGAAAATTATTTATCGTC
>JBJKQP010000221.1:0-28067 GCA_046705105.1 Ignavibacteriaceae bacterium
AGAGAAATTGATCGTCTTGATATAAAAATAGATAAATCAATACAGCATCTTGATAATAAGATAGATTCTGTTGAGAAACGTCTCGATGCAAAGATAGATTCTGCGGTTCTATCTATGAAGGATTATACCGGCAGCCGATTCAATCAATTAGATAAAAAGATGGACTTAGTTATAAATAAACTAGATAACTCAGTAAAAGGAATGGTAAAAATTATAGAATGCACAACTGCCGATCTCCCGGAAATAAGGCAGCAATTAGGTGATCACGAAAAGAGAATCGCTAGACTAGAACAGAAGGCAGCTTCTTAACTTCCCCGCTACAATATATACCCCTTAAAAAAAGCAATTAGGCTATCAAACAATTTAACAATTTTTAATCCCGATTTTTTTACAAAATTCCTGGAATTGTAAATGCTCTTTTTCTGAAAGTACACTCATCTCTTCAATTATTAGATTCAATTGGGTGGGAAAAATTTCCTTTACCAGGTTTGTTCCTTTGTCGGTAAGATGAATTTTAAAATACCTCCTGTCCGGTTTTCCTCTTTCTCTTTTTACAAGTTCCTGCTTCTCAAGGTTATCCACAACAAGAGTAATGTTTCCGCCGCTTTTAAACAGCTTATCACCAAGTTCTTTTTGAGAAAGCGGCCCGAGATGATAAAGAGCTTCAAGAATGCCGAACTGGCTTTCCGTTAAGCCTTTCTTTCCTAAAGAAGCATTAATCCTTGAACTTACGGCTTCTGCCGCTCTTTTTAATTTGATATAAGAATTTAACGAATTGATTTCTTTTTTACTGCCTTTAAAATGTGTTCCCATATTTTAATAATATTAATTTATACTTCTTAAACTTAACTTCCGCACCTTCTATTTTTTCTTTCCCGAAGAAATTGCGCCGAGAATAACTGTAAAAATAACTGCACCTATTATTGACCAGATTATAGGGAAACTTTTTCCTCCGGTATGTAATGTAAAAAATTCCGGCAGCCCTAATTTTCTTGCCAGCCACATCCCGATAATTGCACCGATAAACCCTATAATAATGGATAGCAGACATCCTCCGTTTGAATAGCCTGCAATTGATTTGGCAATTGAACCGCAAATACCGGCTATTAAAAGGAGTATAAAAAAATCCCAAAGAGTCATCTTCACCCTCCTGCAAATTATATAAATTACATATGAATAAGATAAGTATTTTTATAATAAATAGGTTAAATTCATTTTTATTGTCATTAAGTAATGAAATAAATACATTAATAAAATTATGGCTGCGGCATATTATATGTTAATGCTTTACTCACCTTTTATCGAATAAATTGTTAAATTGAATATAACTATAAATAAAATTTTAGAAAGGATTTACTAGTGAAAATTGCAATCGCTTCCGACCACGGCGGATTTGAATTAAAAGGATATATTTCCGATATGCTTAAAACAGAAAATATTGAGGTCTTGGATTTGGGCAACCATACTTATGATAAAGATGACGATTACCCGGACTTTGCAAACAATCTTGCAAAAGTAATTGCAAAGGGAGATGCTGAAAAAGGAATAGTAATTTGCGGAAGCGGTGTAGGCGCATGTATTGCAGCAAACAAAACAAGGGGCATTCGCGCATCTGTCTGCCACGATACTTATTCTGCACACCAGGGAGTTGAGCACGATAATATGAATGTACTGTGTCTGGGTGCTAGAATTGTAGGAAATGAATTAGCAAAAGATATAGTTTCGGCTTTTATAAATGCCAAGTTTATTAACAGCGGCAGATTCCTGCGAAGACTTAATAAAGTAGAAAAAATTGAAAATTCATTTTAATTTTTAACTCTGCGCAACTCCAAAGATATAAATGAGTATTGGAGAACTGGAATATGATGAAGTGTTTGCTATGCATCCGGGGTATATTCCATTATATCAATTATCTAATATTCACAAGATAGATTTGCATATGTTGATGCAAGCTATAATTTTAATTAATTAATACCTGTAAATTTAAAACTGAATAATATTTGTTTAGTATTTATATTGGAGGATATATAATGAGTGTAGGCTTTATAGGATTAGGATTAATGGGAATTAGAATGGCCAATAATCTTATTGAAAAAGGAAATGAGCTTGTGGTTTATAACCGTACTATTGAGAAAGCCCAACCGTTAATAGATAAAGGAGCAGAGTTTGTAGAATCTCCTGCTGAGGTTGGCAGCAGAACTGATATATTATTTACTATGCTCTCGGGGCCCGATGCTGTTTCAAAAGTAGCTTTTGGAGAAAACGGGTTTCTGTATCAAATGGAACAGAAATCCATATGGATTGACTGCAGCACAGTAAATCCTTCCTTTACAAAGGATGCAGCTACAAAAGCCAACGGAATGAATGTCCGATTTATAGATGCACCGGTTGCCGGGACGACCACTCCGGCAGAAAAAGGAGAATTGATATTCTTTACAGGCGGAGCAAAAAAGGATGTAGATGAGGTAAGGCCTTTGCTTGAGGCTATGGGAAAGAAAATTATCTATATGGGAGAAAACGGAAAAGGGACGGGAATGAAAATGGTAATAAATCTTTTACTCGGTCAGGCTATGATTGCATTTTCGGAAGGCATTGCACTAGGTGAAGCATTAGGTTTTACAAAAGAGGATCTATTCAATGTTTTAATGGGCGGCCCGGTAACTGCACCGTTCCTTGCCGGCAAAAAAGATAAAATATCAAAAGGAAACTATGAAGCCGAATTTCCGCTTCAATGGATGTATAAAGACCTTCACCTTGCTGCCCTTACGGGTTACGAAAATAATATCGCTTTACAAATGACCAACACAGGTAAGGAAATTTTTGGCCTGGCTAATCAATATGGATTTGGCGAGAAAGATTTTTCTGCCGTTTACGAATTTTTAAATAGTACAAAGAAATAAAACATGATAAAAGTATTAGTCGGATCTAAAAACCCGGTAAAAATAGATGCGGTTAAGGAAGCATTCTTAAAATATTTCAGCGACGTTGAAGTTACCGGTATACCCGCTGATTCTAAAGTTGCCGCACAGCCTGTAGGAGACGAAACTTTTGCCGGTGCAAAGAACAGGGCCGCTGAATTACAAAAAATTAACGTAAAAAATAATTTACATGCCGATTATTTTATAGGAATCGAAGGCGGCATAGCAAAGTTTTTCAATCAGTGGTTTGCTTTGGGATTAATGTGTATAATTGATAAAGAAGGCAAAACCGGTTTCGGCGCATCGCCTTTGTTTGAGCTGCCGGAATCCGTTACGGAAGAACTTCTAAAAGGCGTTGAACTCGGTGATGTAATGGATAGAATTACCGGCGACCATAATACAAAGCAAAAAGAAGGTGCCATAGGTTATTTTACAAACGGTATAATGAACAGAAAAGAATTATACGTACAAGGATTAATTACCGCATTCATTCCCTTTTTACATGAAGAATTGTTCTTTAATAAATAGCTGAATTTCGAGCATCAAAAATCGAGAATCTTTTCATTAAACGTTTAGTAGTACTGTATTGGAAATTATATGTGCTTACTTTTAATATCATATGAAACTCATCCTAAGTATAAATTAATTATAGCTGCAAACCGGGACGAGTTTTACAACAGACCTGCCTTGCCGGCGAAGTTCTGGGAGAATAATAATATCCTGGCAGGCAAGGATTTAAGGGCCGGAGGAACCTGGCTTGGAATAACAAGAACCGGAAGGTTTGCCGCCATTACAAATTACAGGGATAAGGAAAAACAAAAGTCCGATGCACCTTCACGTGGCGAACTGGTTGCAGGTTTTTTGAATTCAAATTTATCATCCGACGAATTTGCCGCAAGTATTCATGATACTGCCGGCAGTTACAACGGGTATAATTTAATATTCGGAGATAAATCAAGTTTAAACTACTTCTCGAACAAAACAAATAAGCATCTCAGGCTTACTCCGGGTATTTACGGATTAAGCAATCATCTTCTGGATACACCGTGGCCAAAGGTAGAAAAGAGTAAAAAATCTTTTACCAAAATTTTGAATAAAGAAAATATTTCACCGGAAGACTTATTTGAAATTTTATCCGATAAATCCGTTCCGCCTGATGAATTACTGCCCGATACGGGAGTCGGATTAGAAATTGAAAGAGCTGTTTCACCGGTATTCGTTTCAACACCTATGTATGGAACAAGGTCATCCACGGTAATCTTTATAAACCGGAGTAATGCCCTCCTTTTTATGGAAAAATCATTAGATACAAAAAAAGAAAAGTGGATTACTTCTACATATAATTTTGAAATTATGTAATTGAGATTTTGTTCATATTATATGAAATTCAAAACAAATCACATTATATTTGTAATTGAATAACATAGTTTAGTTAACCCTGATGAGATAATAAATTATGAAAATAATAGAATGTGTACCTAACTTTAGCGAAGGTAAAAGAGAAGAAACATTTTTACAAATTAAGGAATCGCTTGCCGGAATAAAAGGCTGCAAGCTTTTAAGCATGGAACCCGATGCTGATTATAACAGGGTTGTTGTTACTCTTGCCGGTAGCGATATAGGTATACTTGACGGTATTATTACGGTTAGTAAATCTGCCGCATCAAACATAGATATGAGAGAACATAAAGGAGAACATCCCAGATTGGGTGCAATTGATGTGGTCCCGTTTGTGCCGGTTAAAGATGCAACCATGGACGACTGCGTTAAAATTTCGGAAGCTTATGCGGAACAAATTTCATCTTATTTGGATGTGCCTGTTTACCTGTATGAGTATGCGGCAAGAAAACCCGAGCGTAAAAACCTTGCAGATATAAGAAAAGGCGAATATGAAGGACTCGAAGAAAAGCTTAAAGACCCTGCCTGGAAACCGGATTACGGGCCGGATAAGTTTAATGCTAAGCTCGGTGCAATTGTAACAGGCGCTCGGTTCTTCTTAATTGCATATAACGTTAATTTAAAGTCCGAGGATGTTAAGTATGCAAAGGAAATTGCCGAAGTGTTGCGGGAATCCGGTAAAGCTAAGCGGGATGAAGACGGAAAAGTAATTAAAGTAAACGGCAAAACCGTAAGAGAACCGGGAAGGCTTAAAAGCGTTAAAGGGATGGGAGTCGCTCTCGAAAAATATAAAATAACACAAGTCTCTATGAACTTGACTAACTACAACATCACATCGATACATGCGGCATTTGAGGAAGTGAAAAAGGAAGCCGACCGGTTAGGTATTGAAGTTACAGGCAGTGAGATTGTAGGATTGGTTCCGCTTGAAGCCCTGCTGATGTCAGGAAAGTTTTATGCAGACGGCAAGTATACCGATGAAAAATCACTTGTAGATATTGCAATTGAAAAGCTCGGACTAAGAGATCTTAATCCTTTCAACAAGAACGAAAAAATAATTGATTACATGATTTAATATTTATAATTATGGAAATAGAAAAATCTCTAAAAACTTATATAGACGAACTTTCTTCAAATTCACCGACTCCGGGCGGCGGCAATGTTGCAGCACTATGCGGTGTTTTGGCTTCGTCACTTGGACAGATGGTTTGTAATTTAACAATCGGTAAGAAGAAGTACCTGCACTTTGAACAAGGAGCAAAAGAAAATCTTACAAAACTGGAGAACTTAAAAAAGGAATTTCTTACACTTGCCGAAAAAGACAATGAAGCATTCGATAGAGTCATGGATGCCTTCAAACTTCCCAAAGAAAACGATGAACAGATTGCCTTCAGAAAAGAAGCTATAGAAAAGGCTACGATGGAAGCTGCATTTGTACCCGAGGAAGTAATTAGAAAATGTGGTCAATTGCTTCCCATCGTTAATGAACTGGCAGAAAAAGGGAATCAGAATTCTTTATCGGATGCAGGAGTTGCAATATCATTAACAGCAGCATCGGCAGAAGCGGCCTTCCTTAATGTAGCTATAAATTGTTCAAGTCTAGCCAATCAAATTACTGCAAAAGAATTCCTGAAAAAATCCGAGATTATTTATTTGGAGGTTAAGGAAAAATCCCGGGAAATGATTAACTCAATAATAAATAAGATGATTAACCGCTAAAATTATTTTCGCAAATTACAGAGGTAAGAAATGAAAAAAGGACTAAACAAATACAGTAAAAGATTAACGCAAACACGATCCCAGGTAGGCTCTCAGGCTATGCTATACGGTATAGGACTTACGGATGAAGACTTTAAAAAACCGCAGGTAGGTATTGCAAGTATGGGATGGGAAGGTAATACATGTAACATGCATCTTAACGATCTGGCAAAGCTTGTTAAAAAAGGCGTAACGGATGCAGGCGTAATAGGTTTAATCTTTAATACCATTGGTGTAAGCGACGGTATTTCCATGGGTACGGAAGGCATGAAATATTCACTTCCTTCAAGGGATATTATAGCGGATTCAATTGAAACCGTTATGGGTGCACAATTTTACGACTCATTAATTGCAATACCGGGATGCGATAAAAATATGCCCGGTTCGATAATGGCAATGGCAAGGCTTAACAGGCCCAGCATTATGATTTACGGCGGCACTATTAGAGCAGGTTTTTATAACGGAAAAAAACTTGATATTGTTTCGGCATTTGAAGCTTACGGACAATATATAAATAAGGAATTTACGGAAGCTGATCTTGAAAATGTACTTCATCATGCTTGCCCCGGTGCAGGAGCCTGCGGCGGCATGTACACTGCAAATACTATGGCTTCTGCTATTGAAACTTTGGGAATGAGTCTTCCCTTTTCTTCTTCTTGCCCTGCAAACAGCGATCAAAAAGCTAAAGAATGTTATGAATCCGGAAAAGCAATTATAAATTTGATGGACCTTGATTTGAAGCCGCGGGATATTATGACGAAGAAAGCTTTTGAGAATGCAATAACGGTAGTTATAGCCTTAGGTGGTTCTACAAATGCGGCACTTCATTTAATTGCAATGGCTAAAGCTGCCGGTGTAAAATTAACTTTAAAAGATTTTCAGGATATTTCCGATCGAACTCCTTACCTTGCCGATTTGAAACCAAGCGGCAAGTATGTTATGGAAGACCTTTATGAAATCGGCGGAGTACCGGCAGTACAAAAACTGTTGTTAAAAGAAGGATTTCTCGATGGAAATTGCATAACTGTTACGGGAAAAACTCTAGGTGAAAACATTGAATCTTTACCGGATTTAAAAGAAGGGCAGGAAATAATTTCACCGTTAAGTGCGCCAATTAAAAAGACAGGGCACTTGCAAGTTCTATACGGTAATCTTGCAGAAGAAGGTGCAGTTGCAAAAATTACAGGTAAAGAAGGAGTAAGATTTTCAGGCCCGGCAAAAGTTTACAATTCCGAAGAAGAAACATTAAGAGCGATAGAGAACAACGAAATTGTTCCCGGAGATGTAATTGTAATTCGTTACGAAGGCCCCAAAGGCGGACCTGGTATGCGGGAAATGCTTGAAATTACTGCTGCAATTATGGGTGCAGGCCTGGGTAAAAGTGTAGCATTAATAACCGACGGCAGATTCTCCGGCGGGACACACGGTTTTGTAGTTGGCCATATAACCCCTGAGGCTCAGACAGGCGGAAACCTTGCTTTGGTTGAAAACGGTGATGTAATTACAATAGATGCGGAGAAAAATACCTTGAGTGTTGACATACCGGAAAATATTTTAGCGGAAAGGCGAAATAATTGGAAACAACCGCCTTTCAAGGCAACAAGAGGTATTTTGTATAAATATATAAGAAGTGTTTCTTCCGCTTCGGAAGGCTGTGTAACGGACGAATCAATATCTTAAATAGATATGTAAAAACAAGTCTTCATTAAAAGTTTAATATTGAGAAGAGCGGTGTGCTCTTACCCAATTAAGGATTTATATTGCCTAAGAGCAAAAATAATTTCAATCTTTTTAGTAATATTTATTTGTTAAATCCATAATTAAACTATACAAATTCATAAAGCTATATGAAATCTTTTTCGGTTTCCCTTTTAATAGTAATTATTTCGTTCTGCAATTCTTCATTCCCGCAGACCGGTAAATATTTTCTTAAGATGGGAGACATGTATTATTCCAAATTCGATAATTTTGATGCACTTAATAGTTATAAAAAAGCAGACAGCCTTTTGCCCAATAGTTACGAAGCTTTATCAAAAATTACTTTAGCATACAATAATGTTATTGAAGAGAATTTAGATCTGAGAAGAAGAAAAGAAGCCGCAAAGTATATGAATAATGCGATTAAATGCGCCAACCTATTTAGGGAAAAATATCCCGACAGTGCACTTACTTATATCTACCTTGCGCTAACTTACGGGAATCAATCCATGCTTCTTAAAAGCAATAAAGATAAAATTAAATATGCAAATAAGGTAAAACAAAGTGCGATGGCTGCTATTAAAATGGCTCCGAATAATTTTTTTCCTTATATAATTCTCGGTATTTATTATAGGGAAGCAGCAAAGTTAACCTGGATCGAAAAAATTTTTGCCAAAACTATTTACGGCGGCGTTCCTGAAGGTACATTTAAACAAGCAATAGAAATGTTTGATAAAGCTTTATCCCTGGATTCCAACTTAACAGTAGCGTATTTTCAGATTGCAAAAACATATAAAAGTATGGGGAAAAAAAACAAAGAGTTGGAGTTTCTTAAAAAAGTTCTAAAGATGCCAATAAGAAATTTTAGAGATAAGTATGCAAAATTACAAGCAAAAAAAATGTTAACCCGGCTTTAAATTTTTCTATGTATTTCAAAAAAATCGGCACTTACATTTCGACACAACCGTTGTAATAAAATATCTATTTCAACCTTATTTTATCAAAATCATTTTTTTCGTCGAAATAAAATTTTCAGTTCTAAGCCGATAGTAGTAAATGCCGCTGGCATAATTCATTCCATTAAAATTTACTTTATAAGTCCCTTTACTTTCATATTTATTTACCAGGGCTTTTACCAGCCTGCCTAGTTCATCATAAATATTAAGTAATACCAATCCATCCTCCGGTAAATAATATTTTATTACGGTAGAAGGATTAAAAGGATTAGGATAGTTTTGATACAAAGTAAACTTACTCGGAATTTGCTTTTCATTTTCATTTTTAACTTTAGCAACTGGACTAATAAAATTAAGTACCTGTCCCATTAATTGTGTTCGAATACTTTTAGGATATATAGTTTCGAAAGGAAAAGTTAAGCTTACTACTTTACCGGGCTTTGAACCATTTGGGAATATACCGCTAAAATATATTCCGCAAACGCCGGATGAAGTATCTATACCGGAAAATTTCATAAAACTCATTCCACCGTTAACCGGAGAAACAATGTCAGGTGATATAACATTTATAGTTCCGTGTGTGCCATTGTCAAAAAAAAATTGCGGAATTCCTTTGGCAATAGAATTTACCACCGGTTCGGCTTCATAATAAACTCCTTCCTTTCCGTTTGGTGCATCGGCAACAAATTTCATTTTTAAAAAATTTTTAATAAAATTTTTATCGGAAGTCCGGCCAATAAAATCCAGTGCCCATGCAACATTAGAGCCTGATAAGAAAACGTTTCCTCCGCCGTCCAGATAATCTTTAACTATTGCCTGGCCTGCACTGCTTATAGTTTCGTCCGCAGTGCTTTCATCACCGAGTATATAATCAACCATACCGTAACTGCTCAACGGAAAAAGTCCGTCTGCAACAGCCTGGCTCGTTGCAGATTCAAAATTATACCCGTTGGCAAGCAGCGCATTTCCGTTTTGAATGATAAAATTAATAGAATTATTGCCGGATACTCCTTTATATCCATTTATAATTAATATTTTTACGTTTGAGATATTTACCGGGATAGCGGCAAGAACTACAGAAGCAGACGATTCCCCGGCAGTATTTACGGCTTTTATTTTAACGTAATAAATGGAATCGTTTTTTAAGTTATTGATAGTTAAATTGTCCGGTGACAAAATTAACGGATCACCAAAGTTTATCCCGTCATTACTTAGATAAACATAATATTGTCTTGCAAGACTGTCTTTAGATACAATTATTCTTAATTGATTACTGCCCGGGCAAACTACACCGAATGATTCGGGAGTATTCGGTATTTTGCTGTCCATAATATAACTCGGGTGAACCATTGGTCCGTATTCATCGCTTAAAATTTTATATAGAACCGGGTCTTTTAAAATTTGCGGCACAGTCATTATAACACTGTCAACCAAAACTTGATTATTAATAAAACGAATACCGTGGCTATAATCATCGTAAGTATCTATGTGAATATTTGTAAGCGGTTGTATCGGAACGCCGTTTAATCTATGCCAGCCGTAAATACAAACATGGTTTGGGCGTGTGGGGTCGATAATTTTGTTACTTAACACAACGTCTTTTTTGTCCCCTCCGGTTAGCTCACCTTTAATGCCGCCCGCAGCAACTATTTCTGAATCTATAGCATAACTATGTTCCTGGAATTTAGGAATTGTTACGCTTGCTTGCGACCACGGATAAGTAATCGGCTCCAGTTTTAAAGTAGCGTTTTTATAGATGTTATTTACCAACTGCCTGGTTGGAAGATTTGCCCCAAACAATACTCCCAACTGTTGAGCAGTAATAGGCCCGGTAGGAATCCGGCAATAATTACTATTAGAACCTATTGCCAGATAATCCGGCATAACCTCGTAATAAATCATGTGGGTAACACCTAAAGCATCTTTTACAGTATCTTTAACCATAATTAGATTGCGAAGAAAGTTGGGGATATTACCTTTCGAAACTTCATTATAAATTTGATTTTCCCTTTCTGCAAAGGTCATGTTTGTAACTTCCTTCATAAATTGAGAACCTGTAATTGCATTTGCAGGCCGGGGCGGTATTTTTAACGGTTGAGGTAACGGTACATCATTTTGAATCCACTTGGCATATGCCCGGCTTCCATAGTATAGATAGTCTTTTCCTTCCAAAGAGGTACCGGATAGAATACCTTCAATAAAACCGTTTAATTCAACTTGAACAGTATGTAAAATTGCACGTGTAGGATTTTTCTTTAGGAAGAATTTTATCCTGCCGTTTAATGCAGTATACCTGATAAAACTGCTATCTTCTTCGGACGTGAACGTAAAATAATTACTTAAATATTTTTGCATCATCTTGCTTCTGTACCATGTGCCGCCTGTGGGACTAACAAAAGGTTTGCCGTTATACAAGGCGATGCTGTCGTTATATGCAAGTACACATAAATAATGATCACTTGACGCATTAAGCCAATCGCGTATCTTGCTTCCGTAGGAATTATTATAATCATAATCACTATCAAGAAAGTTAATTCTTTTTACTTCCGAAGGAATTGAGAAAACGCTGTTTAAATAGCTGAAAACAAATCCGCCGCCGCCGCTATGGCCGCTTAATACAATGAAGGGATTATAATTATCGAAAATATTTTTTACTGAATCTACAATGGCATTAATTAATTGGGCATTATCCTGATATTTGCTCCGCCAGGAAGGCCAGCTAAGCTGAGCTGTTTCCAGGTAAACAGTAACTATGTTTTTTGTTTTATCGTGTTCCCGCAAAAACCTTGTTTGGGCACCTATGTGTTGAATGTCGAAATGCCAGTCATCTCCGGGCTTTAAAATTTTTCCTACAGTTTCTTCAATAGTATTACCGTTAGGCAGCGGATAAAAAATTACTTCGGTTGGTTTGTCCGCATAAAAGGCATTAGCCGCCGGTGCATTTATCTGAATTGTTACTTCCGGAGAATAACTAAACGTTAATACTTGCTCATTAAAATAGGGACTTACGGAAAACCGCGGAAGTCTTATGCCTGAACTTTGTGCAAAACTAATTAGAGCAAATGAAAAAAAAATAATAAGAGTAGTAAAATATTTTTGCATGTGCGCTCCAAATCCCCACCTGAATAGGTTGATGAATAATTACAATAATTTTTATATAAAAATAATAAAATTCCGGGTTTAAATCAGAAAGATAAAAACTACTAATTATTGAAAGTGAAACATTTAATTTTTGTTTGAGTTAATAAACCGGTCCAGGTAATTGAAGATATTTCCGGTTAAGTAAAATGGAATGTTTAAAAGCAGATACATTCAGATTTGATAATTGGATGGATTTTTACCCCAAACTGTGCTAAGAAAGTATAATTGTGGAAAAGTCAGGGTAATTTTCCCATATAGATCAATTCTAAAATGTTTTTCATCTAAAAAGAAGAATTTTTTTTGAAACCAAATACGACTTTTTTCATCTTACCGGTGATTAAAAACAGATTTATAGTATAAAATGCAAACACAACCAAAAGTAATAATGTTCACTACGCCTACTTGCAGTTTTTGCAATGCTGCCAAAAGATATCTAAGAGAGAAAAGTATTAGATTCACGGAAGTAGATGTAAGCCGCGATTTTTCTGCGGCAAGAGATTTACAACGGAGAACCGGTCAAACCGGCGTTCCCGTAATTTTAATTAATAACCGGCCTATCGTAGGATTCGACAGACCTAAAATTAATCAAATGTTAAATATAAAAGGTTAACGGAGGAAAAATGAAAATAAAACCTATGGACGACCGTCTGGTTTTGGAATTAATTGAGGAAGAACAAAAGACTGCGTCCGGTCTTTACATTCCGGATACCGCCAAAGAAAAACCTATTATGGGCAGAGTAATTGCGGTTGGAACTGACGAAGATCTGAAAGAAAAAATTAAAGAAGGCGACAAAGTATTGTTTGCCAAATACGGCGGAGAAGAAATAAGCTTTGATAATAAAAGTTATAAGATCGTGCAAAGATCCGATGTACTTGCCGTAATTGAAGACTAACACAGCGTCGGATGTAAAACATTAGACGTGAAACGTTTTGTTATGTAGTTTATTATCTCATAAACTTCAAAAACAAAAAAAATACATATTAAATAATTATTGCTCAGGCCGGCCGAAGTATTCATTAACTGCGGTAACGGTTGATATCTTAACCTCGTTAAAGCAAAGCGGGAGTAAAATTCCGTTTAATAAAAGTAACTTTTTAACCGTTGTATCTTTCCGTATAAGAAAGCATAGTTTTTGAAATATGCTAACGGCTTGCTTGAGCAGTATAAAAATCCGGCCGAATATTTTTGGAATTTCCACTTTATTAACCAACTCTTTATCAACCGATTGCATTCCCATAAAGCACAGGATATTGTATAACGCTTTTTAATAATATATATTTCATTTAACAAATTACGGTATTTTAAATATTTAAAAGAGATGAAAAAATGAACGGGAACAGCTTCCTTGTAAAAGCAAATACTAAAGTAGACCTTTCAAATTACAAAACGGATGATACCGGAGATTATAAATCAAAAAAAGATGCTAAAGAAAATCTAAAGAAAAATATTAAGAAAATGATTAAGCTTCAGGGCAAACTTTATGCAGAAGATAAATATGCAATGCTGCTAATATTTCAGGCAATGGATGCAGCCGGAAAAGACGGCACAATTAAACATGTTATGAGCGGATTAAATCCCCAAGGTACGCAGGTACACAGCTTTAAACAGCCCTCCGATGAAGAATTAAATCATAATTATCTTTGGCGCATAAATAAAGCTCTGCCTGACCGCGGTAAGATCGGTATTTTCAACCGTTCTTATTACGAAGAAGTTCTCGTAGTAAGAGTTCATAATTTGATTGAGAATGAAAAAATACCATCGGAATTAATAAAGGGAAATATATGGCAGCAGAGGTTTAAAGAAATAAATAATTTTGAAAGATATCTTTACGATAACGGTACTGTAATTTTAAAATTCTTTCTTCATGTCTCCAAAGAAGAACAGAAGAGAAGATTTTTAAAACGAATAGATAAGAAATCCAAAAACTGGAAATTTTCCGAGTCGGATTTAAAGGAAAGAGAATACTGGGATGAATACCAAAATTGCTTCCAGGAAGCTATTGCAGCTACAAGCACAAAGCATGCGCCGTGGTATATTATCCCCGCAGATCATAAATGGTATATGCGTCTTGCAGTATCGGAAATTATTGTAAACACAATGAGCAAAATGCCCATTGATTATCCGAAGTTAAACGAAAAACAATTAAAAAACCTTCAGATATGCAAAGAGAAACTTGATAATGAATAATAAGGTTAATTAACCGGTTTATTATTATTTTAAAAAAAGCGTAAATATTAAGTAATCTAAAAACTTAATTAAAACAAGAGGGTGAAATGCGTTTTATTTATCTCCTATCATTTTTACTTTTAATCTGTATTTCTACAAATTCCGCACAAAACATTTCGTTGGTTCCATTGGAACAAAAGCCCGGTATAAAGGGCTACCCAATTTGCGGAAATATTTTTCTTCAAAAACAAAACAAAGAAGTGGCGAAATACATAAAAGCCCATCCTAATATGTATTCAAAAATGAAAATGGAAAAAACTTCTGCATGGAATTTTAATATCAATTCAAAGCACATATGGTTTGCCTTAAATTTAGTAACAGGTCAAAGATACGCTGTTTCATCAACTTGTAAAGGTATAGGAAATCACTGTTATGTTTTTGTTGATGATGCAGAGTGGAATAGTAAAGTCAACCAGACAGCTGTTGATTCTATTGTAAATGAATTTGAAAACAAAACTCCGGCAAATCCCAACAAAGGCATTTATCAAACAGATGTAGAAACTTTCGGTAATCCGCCTGATGTTGATAATGATTCTCATATCATAATTTTAATTTATGACATTAAAGATTATTACGAAACCACAAGTACTTGGGTTCCGGGTTACTTTGACGGTTATAACGAAACTAATCAGATTGAAAGTAATAAAGCGGAAATTTATTATATGGACTGCAACCCAACGGATTTAACAACTTCCTACGGTATTGAAGTAGCGTATGAAACTATAGCGCATGAATTTCAGCATATGATCCATTGGAATTATCATAAAACTTTTCGGGAACTTACTTTTATTGATGAAAGCTGCTCTATGTTTGCGGAAATAAATTGCGGCTATCACTCAAGTTTTCAGTCTTTATACGCAGGAGAGCCCAACCACTATCTTTTAGATTGGAGAAGCGATAGCAATCCGAATTTTCTTAATGATTATGGGCGTGCGCAAAGATTAGCTATTTATTTTAATGATCAGTTCGGATCCAGTATATTTAAACATATAGTCCAAAACGGATTAACAGGGATAGACGGATTAAAAAATTCTTTATTATTATCCGGGCAATCTATAAGTTTTACCAATGTATTTATAAACTGGGAAGTTGCAAATAAACTGGATGAGAGAAGTATTAATTCTGCTTACGGTTATATTTATCCTAATCTTCCTAAATCCGTAAGTAAAACTTTTTATAATCCGAATGTTACTGCTACCGATACAATAGATAGGCTTGCGGCTGAGTATATTACATTTACAAACGGTAGCAATCTTAATATTAACTTTGTTCCCCAATCATCGGAAAATTCTTTAATAATTAAAGCAATAGAAATAGGAGAAAACACAACAAGAGTACTAGATGTTTCTCCAAACACCAATTTTTTCGAACAGGAATATGGCTCTGTTTATAAAACAATTCATTTTGTTTTAATAGATACAAATGAAATTTCAAAACAAATAGTTACGTATAAAGCTACAGGTTCTGCACAGAAAAAAGTAGAACTTAAATACGATAATACGGAACCGATTGGTTATTTTAAATTATCGCCTTCAGATACAATTTGTGTTACTTTTAATGAAGTTCCCGGCGGAATTTTAGATTCTATTAAGGTTGCGCTTTTGCAAGCCGGCAATATAACCGGCGGTATATGGGAATTTATGGGAGATGCGCTTCCAACACCTTTGGGTAAACCGTTAGCTGTGCCGGTAACAGCCTCTATCAAAACAAATACTTCTATCCCATATCCTGTACCTTACAAAAATTGGTGCACACTAAATTTAACAGCTAAATCAATCAGTACGAATAAAGCATTTGCCGTTGGGTTTGTTGTAGGAGCAGATGCAAGTAAACCCGGTATAATGGTAACAAACTTTCCGGGGCAAGATCCGTATCATAGCTTTACTTATTTACACAATCCCAATTCAGGTTCTCCGGATTGGTATTATATTGGTACATCCAGTAATACAATTGGGATTTATCTTATCAGAGCATATGTAGGTATTACTGCTACCGGTGTAAAAAAAGTTCTGGAACTTTTTCCAAAAGATTTTTCATTATCCCAGAATTATCCCAATCCTTTTAATCCTTCTACAAAAATTAATTTTGAACTGCCTTCAAAGGAAAATGTTAGAATAACTGTTTATAATCAGTTAGGTCAGCAGATAATGGTTGCTGCAGATAGAGAATATATGCCCGGTCGCTATTCAATAAATATTAACTGCTCAAATCTTGCTAGTGGTGTTTATTATTATAGAATTAAAGCCGGAAGTTTTGCGAAAACCAGGAAGATGGTTTTTATGAAATAAAGGAAGAATTTGCCCGGCATCAAGTTACTCTAATAATAATAAACATATTACTACACACATTTATAATAGTCGTGGATAGTTAACATCTCGATAGCATTTAATACCTGTTTTGGATGTTTTGGGGAACATAAGTTCATCTCTAATGATTACCGAATTGTAATAATTTGTAACTGTTTCTAACTAATACCCAATTTTGCCAATTAGAACACATCAAACATTATTTAAATTTTTAAAATTGTATTGATATTTAAGGAATCTATTAACACCGAATTATTAATTTTAAAAGAGGTACCGATGCGACTTGTATATTTCATTCTGGTTTTATTTGTAACGTGTGGATATAATGGCTTTTCACAAAGTTTAATCAAAAAAAATTTACAAAAAGAATCTGCTGTAAAAAGTTATCCTATGGGCGGCAGCATATTATTACAAAAACAAATTAAAGAAACAGCAGCATACATTAAAGCTCATCCTGATGTAATTTCAAAAATGAAACTGAGAAAAACAACCGCATGGAATTTTACGGTTGGTTCTACAAAAAGCTGGTGGTCGTATAATTACGTAACTAATTCGTATTACCAGGTACCTTCTACATGCAGAGGAGTTGGTAAATATTGTTATGTGTTTGTAGAAAATACATCTTGGACCAACGGCAAAGTAAATCAAGCCGCAGTCGATTCGGTTATAAATGAGTTTGATAATAAGACACCCGCAAATCCCAATAAAGGCATTTACCTAACGGATGTGGATACATTCGGCAATCCGCCTAATGTTGATAATGATCCGCGTATTATAATTGAAATATTGGATATTAAAGACGGATATAACGGTACCGGCGGTTGGGTTGCAGGATATTTTAACTCTGTAAATGAAGTTACTCAGACATATAGTAATATGGCAGAAATATATTATATGGATTGTAATCCGACAAACCTTACGACTTCGGCCGGATTAGAAACGGCACTGGAAACTTGTGCACACGAGTTCCAGCATATGATAAACTGGAATTACCATCAAACCGATCCCGAACTTACCTTTATTAACGAAGGTCTTTCCATGTTCGCGGAGGTTAACTGCGGATTCCCGGCATCGTTTCAATCACTTTATGCCGGAGAACCAAATCATTATCTTTTTGATTGGAGAGGCAATAACAACACTTTGGTTCTAAATGATTACGCCAGAGCACAGCGTTATTTTATGTACTGGGCCAGTCAATTTGATACGGGAATATTTAAACATATTGTCCAGGACAATTTAACAGGTATACAAGGACTGACTCATGTTTTATCTTCTACAAACCAGCCTGTAACACTTACACAACTTTTTGAAAACTGGGAAATTGCCAACGAGCTTAATGACCGTTTTGTTGATACGGCATACGGATATATTTACCCTAATCTACCCTTATCGGATAGTAAGACTTTTTATATTCCCACTGTCTCAGAAACGGATACTGTTAATCCTCTTGCCGCCGAGTATTTTACTTTTAACGGTGGAAGTAATCTAAACATAACTTTTTCTACTTCTTCAAATTCAATTGTTGTTAAAGCAATAGAAATAGGCAGCGGTACTCCTAAGGTTGTAGACGTCCCATTGAATTCCGCTTTTTCAATTCCGGATTTCGGAACTGCATATACAACTGTTCGCTTTGCGGTGATTGGTACGAGCCAAACATCTGCACAAATATATTCTATTAAAGCAACAGGTACTTCAACTTCAAATGTTACCGAACTACAATGGGATAATTCCCAACCCACCGGTTATTATATTTTATCTTCCGGTGACACTATGTGTGTTGAATTTGATGCGGTACAAGGCGGGACTTTAGATTCAATTAGTGTTGCCTTAAGAAGAGCCGGCACAATGGTTGGGGGAGTTTATCAATACACCGGGAATTCCGTTCCGACTCCGTTAGGCAAGCCTCTGGCAAAACCTATTTTCGCTTCAACTAATGATTCAACTACAGTACCATATCCGGTCCCTTATAAAAATTGGAGTACAATAAATTTAAAATCTTATAATATAAGTACCGACCAGCCATTTGTCGTTGGTTTCGTTGTCGGTCGTAATCCCAGCGCTCCGGCATTAATGGCTACGGATTATCCTGGACAGTCTTATTACCACAGCCTTACTTATTTAAAAACTTCGGATGGTGTTAGTACTCCCGGCTGGTATTTCCTTTCTTCATCGGATTCTACGATAGCAATATACTTAATTCATGCCTACGTTAGTATTGTTGCCGGTGTTAAACAAGAAGTGGTTTTAACACCGAAAGAATTTTCGCTTTCCCAAAATTTTCCTAACCCATTTAATCCTTCAACTAAAATAGATTTCGCTTTACCGAAATCCGAAAGAGTAAAAATTACTATTTACAATCAGTTAGGACAAAAAATAATGCAGCTTGCAGATGGGAATTATACTGCCGGCAATCATTCAATTTATTTTAACGGCACTAATCTTGCGACCGGCGTATATTTTTATAGAATTGTAGCAGGCAGCTTTGTTCAGACAAAAAAGATGGTTTTGCTCAAATAAAAATTAAGGCTGCCGGTTATTCAGTATCCGGATTCAATAAATACAATAAGTAATATTACCTATAACCGGCAGCCGAGTATTTATTTATTCTCCTCAAATTTTTCTTTATTATAATCCGATGTTCCGCCTTTCGGAATGCTTAAAGTTTTCCACTCGGATTTTTTCAATTGTTTGGCAGCAAAAACAATTTGCCCTACATGATAGGAACAATGAGTTAACTGCCTGTTTAACGCCTCAATTACAGAATGCGGTTCGTTACGTATTTTTACCATTTTGGAAAGATCGTCTGGTCTTAATTTATTTACGGCATTAAACAATACTTCCCAACCTGAATTCCATTTAGTAAGTAGTTCCTCTTTCGATAATTTTTGCTCCTCAAACTCCAAATCCCTGTTCCGTGCAGGTTTTTCACCGTCGGTTGTTAAAAAATTTGTAAATCTCGACTGCATATTTCCGCTTAGATGCTGGATAATAATTGCAATTGAATTTTCGTTTTCGCTATTTCTGTAATGAAAATCTTCGTCATTCAATTGATTGAATGTTTTTTCTCCGAGAGACCTGTACTTTTTAAAATCTGCTTTAACAACCAAAAGATATTCCTTCGGAATAGAAACTTTTAACTCTTTCATTTCGTAATCACCTAAAGATTTATTTATAAAAAATTATCTTCAAGGAAGTCTTTTAATGCAGCAGCCTGGTTATGCGTCTCATCCTTAGCCCCGAAAAGAAGAGTAATTCTATTTTTTTCAGTTGAAAGTAAATCTTCACATAACATTTTCTTTTCTTTCAACTCAAGAAAATACTTATCCCTGAATTTTTCCCATTTTGCAGGATCATGCATAAACCATTTACGCAGTTCATTGGAAGGTGCAATATCTTTAAGCCATGCATCTATCTTTGTATCCGCTTTTTTTATTCCTCTCGGCCAGAGTCTATCAACTAAAATCCTTTTCCCGTCCTTAGGATGCGGCGGATTATAAATACGCTTAATATTAATTTCCAACTGCATATGACTTCTTTAAATTTTACTTGATAAGTTATATAAATATTTATTGCATTAGAAGTCATAAACATTACCTTATAACTTGCATCACCTGTTTAAAATAAAGAACATTGCAGGGAAAACGGAAAGTTAACTTTATCAGGAGAATCAATAATTTAAGTTAACTTTCCAAATATAATTCCTGCAATGTAAAAGGAGAGATCATGAAACCTATTTGTAAGAATTGAGTACTTTCATATAATTTGCACGCTCAAATTGGCCCGGATCCGGAACGTTGACGTAACTCATACTGCCTCTCATTTGTTCTAAAGATTCGTATTCATTCACTTCCATCCAATAAATCAATTGTGTTTTTACATCCGCAATGTGGCCAATTCCAAACTTTAATAGACTTGATAACATTTGAGTAACTTTTGCACCGGCCATTATCATTTTTATAACATCTTTTTCAGTATAAACTCCGCTTGTAGCAGCAAGGTCTGCATTTATCCTGCCGTAAAGAATAGCAATCCATCTTAAAGGAAGCCTCATGTCCATCGGGGTACTTAGGATAACATTCGGGGTTACTTCCAATTTTTCAAGGTCAATATCAGGCTGATAAAATCTGTTGAATAATACCAGACCGTTTGCCCCGGCTTTATCCAATTGATCAGCCATCCATGAAATTGAACTGAAGAACGGTCCTAATTTAACTGCAATCGGAATACCGACTTCTTTTCTAACTGCTTTAAGAATATCTACATAAGATTGTTCAATTTCCGAGCCGGATTTATTTAAATCCGCAGCAAGCCTGTATATATTCAACTCCATAGCATCGGCACCTGCCTGTTCGATTTTCTTTGCATATTCTACCCAGCCGCCTAAAGATTTTCCGTTTAAACTTGCAATAACAGGTATGTCTACGGCTTCCTTCGCCTTTCGAATATGTTCGAGGTATTCCTCCGGTCCCATTCTATAATCCATATTAGTAGGCAAATATGTAAGGGCTTCCGGATTGCTTTCCGTGTGCATTTCCGTATGATGATAAAATTCCAATTGTTCATTTTCAATTTGTTCTTCAAAAATTGAATATAAAACCACAGCACCTGCACCGGAATCTTCCATAGCTTTAATATTACTTATTTCTTGCGAAAGCGGTCCGGCAGACGGAACTATGGGGCTTGAAAGTTTAAAGCCTAAATAATTTGTTGATATATCCATTTTTCATCCTGATTTTTTAATTTTCCCAGCCTTCGTAAAGAAGGCTAGGATTAAGAATTGTTATTTTTTATCTTCACCATTAGTCCCGGCTGAAGCAAGTCTTTCATATACCTTCCATTTTTCGACTACATCTTCCTGGGCTTCTTTTATTAGCTTAGCTGCCTGTTCCGGATGAGATTTGGTCAGCATTTTGTAACGGGTTTCCCTGTAAGCATAATCTTTCAAAGGAATCTTCATTCCTTTGGATTCAAGCTTAAACGGATTCTTACCTTCTTTGGCTAAATCAGGATTATACCTGTATAACTGCCAATAACCGGAATCGACAGCGGCTTTTTGATTCTGCATTCCCAACGCCATATCAATACCATGTTCTATACAATGGCTGTATGCAATAATCAAAGAAGGGCCGTCATATGCTTCTGCTTCAATAAATGCCCTTACTGTTTGAACATCGCTTGCTCCCATCGCTACTTTGGCAACATAAACATTGCCGTAAGATATAGCCATCATCCCAAGGTCTTTTTTAGCCATTGGTTTTCCGGCTGCAGCAAATTTTGCAACGGCTCCTCTTGGTGTGGATTTGGACATTTGTCCGCCGGTATTTGAATACACTTCGGTATCAAGTACTAAAATATTTACGTTTTTACCTGAGGCAAGTACATGATCCAAACCGCCGTATCCTATATCGTAAGCCCAGCCGTCGCCGCCCATTATCCAAACGGATTTCTTTACAAGATAATCCGTTAGACTTAATAAATGTTTTACATCTTCGGACTTACCGTTAGCACCGGCTTTCATCAAATCATTTAACTTTGAGTTTAATGCTTCTATTCTTTGTCGCTGTTCGTAAATTCCTGCTTCATCTTTTTGATCGGCATTTAATAATTCTTCAACCAGCTTATCGCCAATATCCGAAGAAAGCTTTTTAACAAGATTTTTAGCTTGGGTTGTATGTTTATCAATTGCAAGCCTGAAGCCCATACCGAACTCGGCATTATCTTCGAAAAGTGAATTAGACCATGCAGGTCCTCTTCCGTCCTTGTTTACTGTCCACGGGGTTGTGGGCAAATTACCGCCGTAAATTGAAGAACATCCGGTAGCATTTGCAACTACGGCTCTATCACCGAACAATTGGCTTACAAGCTTAACATAAGGAGTTTCGCCGCAACCTGAACATGCACCGGAAAACTCAAACAGCGGCTGCAGGAATTGAGAATCTTTTATAGCAGTTGTTTTTACTTTTGTTCTGTCTACTTCGGGTAATGTTAAGAAGAAATCCCAATTCTTTCTTTCCTGTTCCCTTAAAGGAATTTGAGGAGCCATGTTAATTGCTTTTAAGCGGGTTTCTTTTTTATTCTTCGCCGGGCAAAAGTCAACGCAAATTCCGCAGCCCGTGCAATCTTCTACCGCAACCTGAATTGTGTAAGCTAAATTCTCACCGTATTCTTTTCCTTTAAACTTTGTATGTTTAAATGTTTCCGGTGCATTTGCTAAAAGAGCTTCGTCATAAACCTTAGCACGTATTGTAGCATGCGGACAAACAATAACACACTTGTTGCATTGAATACAAACTTCAGGATCGAAAACCGGTACTTCAAGTGCAATGTTTCTCTTTTCCCACTGTGCCGTTGCGGTAGGGAAAGTCCCGTCAAAAGGCATCTGACCAACCGTTACGGAGTCTCCTTCCCCGGCAATTATTTTAGCAGTAACTTCCCTAACAAACTCAGGAGCGTTACTTGCTACAGCAGGCAGAAACTGAATATCACTTGTAACTTTATCCGGTACTTTTACCTCGAATAAATTTTCAAGTGTTTGGTCTACCGCATTAAAATTCATTTGAACTATTTTGTCGCCTTTGGCACCGTAAGTCTTTTTAATTGTTTTCTTAATCATTTCTATCGATTCATCTTTCGGTAGAATTTTTGATATTGCAAAGAAGCATGTCTGCATTATGGTATTTATTCTCTGTCCCATTCCGGTATTTGCCGCAACCTTATAAGCATCGATAGCATAAAACTTCATTTTCTTTTCAATAAGATCTTTCTGAATCTTTTCCGGCAGAGAATCCCATACTTTTTCCTGCGGTACCGTTGTATTCAAAAGGAAAGTTGCGCCTTCGATTGCATCTTTTAATAAATCCATCTTCTCTAAAAATACCTGCTGATGGCATGCAATGAATTTTGCTTTGTTGATTAAGTAAGTTGATTTTATAGGCTTGGGTCCAAACCTTAAGTGGGATATGGTTCTTGAACCGGATTTTTTTGAATCGTAAACAAAATACCCCTGTGCATTAAAGTCTGTTCCTTCACCAATTATTTTAATTGAATTTTTATTTGCACCGACAGTCCCGTCAGCTCCAAGTCCGTAAAACATTCCTCTGAATGTTTCTTCGGGTTCAACTGAGAAAGAAGGATCATAGTCTAAACTGGTAAAAGTTACATCGTCTACTATTCCAATTGTAAAATGATTCTTAGGTTTATCTTTTTTCAATTCATCGAATACGCCTTTAACCATAGCGGGAGTAAATTCTTTTGAAGAAAGTCCGAACCTTCCGCCGATAATCTTCGGATAATTAAATCCGAGTTCGCCGTTAATGTGCTTTTCGGAAATTGCATTTACAACATCAAGATAAAGCGGCTCACCGGAGGAACCGGGCTCTTTTGTTCTATCTAAAACTGCAATGGATTTTACAGTCTTGGGTAAAGCATTAATAAAATGTTCAATGGAGAAAGGCCTGTACAATCTCACTTTAATAATTCCGACTTTTTCATCATGTTCGGCAAGATATCCGGCAGTTTCGTCGGCAGTTTCCGCACCGGAGCCCATAAGAATAATAACGCGTTCGGCATCGGGAGCTCCCACATAATCGAACAAACGATATTGTCTTCCGGTAATTTCTGCAAACTTATCCATTTGCTTTTGAACTATATCCGGGCAGGCAATATAAAATTTATTAACAGTCTCTCTTCCCTGGAAGTATACATCAGGGTTTTGAGAAGTTCCCCGGATAACCGGATGATCCGGGCTTAAGGCCCTTTTACGATGAGCAATAACAAGTTCATCATTAATCATAGCACGCATATCTTCAACAGAAAGTTGTTCAATTTTTACAACTTCGTGTGAAGTTCTGAATCCGTCGAAGAAATGCAGGAAAGGAACCCTTGCTTCCAGAGTAGATGCCTGTGCAATAAGTGCAAAGTCCATTACCTCCTGCACGGAATTGGAAGCCAACATTGCAAATCCCGTAGAGCGCGTAGCCATAACATCGCCGTGATCGCCGAAAATTGATAATGCCTGCACGGCAATGGACCTTGCAGAAACATGAAATACAGTTGATGTAAGTTCGCCGGCAATTTTAAACATGTTGGGTATCATTAAAAGTAAACCCTGCGAGGCGGTAAATGTGGTTGTTAAAGCACCGGACTGCAATGCACCGTGAACACTTCCGGATGCACCTCCTTCGCTTTGCAGCTCACTTACGGAGGGTATTTCTCCCCACATATTTTTTTGCCCCTGTGCCGACCATGCATCGCAATGTTCTCCCATCGGGGAGGAAGGAGTTATCGGGTAAATTGCTATCACTTCATTAGTATGAAAAGCTACATATGCCGCAGCTTCGTTACCATCTATTGTTACTTTTTTCCTTTCCATCTTCTTTCCAGTTTTTAAGTGAATTATTAATCAAAATTTAGTGCACTAAACTTCGCCAAATATTATACCAAACCTTTTTTATTACATAGAAGCCTTTAATTGTTACTTTATTTTCAAAAAAGGTAAAAGAATAGAGTTGCTAAAGGCTATTTTCTTAGATGTGAGAATAGTTTGACGTGATGAAATAATGTCTATTTATTTATTAAAATAAAAAGTTTTAATAGTACCCCGGAGAGGATTCGAACCTCCGACCAACAGTTTAGGAAACTGCTGCTCTATCCATGCTGAGCTACCGGGGCATGTTTTAGCATGCAAAAATAATTAACTTTAGAAACACTTAAAAGTTAGAAATATATTTTTAATATAAATCTGCGGTAATCCGCCTGATCCGCACAATCCGCGTTCCATTGATTACAAAACCTGACTCTTTATCTTAAAGCAAACAATTTATAAATCCTTACTGATTTTGGCGGGATTTGAATAACAAGTTTACCGCCTATTTGCGGGCTTCCCGCAACCGTTCCTTTCTCTCCTGTCATAAGTTCATCATATGTCATTTTATAATCTGATAAAGGTAATTCAAATTGCGTAATTTCCCTACCGATATTAAAAACCGCAATTATTTTATTATTACCGTATGCTCTTTCAAAAGCAAATGTATTCTTTTCATCATTTGAATATAGAAATGATAAAGAACCATATTTTAGTGCCGGATTATCGTCTCTAATTTTAATAACCTTTTTATAAAACGATAAAAGATTTTTATCCTGTTCAACTTTATAAGTACCGAAGCCTTTCTTAAAACCGGAAGAAGGAGTAATCACCTGGTCGGCATATTTTAAATTACTCCAAACCATCGGCTGCCTGTCATTTGGATCATCTGCTCCCCACATTCCGACTTCATCACCATAATAAATCATAGGTGCGCCGCGATAGGTCACCTGGAAGGCGGCTATAAGTTCCTGCATATGATAATCAGCCGCACTTGGCTTACCGGGATTATAATTCGGATTACCTGTATTTGCACCTGTATCATATTTCCTGTCGGGATTTGCAATCATAGACGAAATCCTTTCCGTATCATGGCTGTCAACCAGATTCATAAGAAGATTTAGGTTTTGCTTCGGATAAGTTTCATCTATTATGTGTAAACGCTTAATAAATTCGCTTGGAGTAATTTTTTTCTTTTGTGCAACAAAGAATTGATTAACAGCAAAGGCAAAGCTATAATTCATTAAGGCATCAAAAGGACCGTTATTAGAAATATATTTCGGATATAATCCCCAAAGCTCTCCTATAATAATTGCCTTGGGATTTATAGACTTAACCAGCCTTCGCCAGTCATGCCAAAAACCCATAGGAATCATATTCGCTACATCAAGGCGCCAGCCGTCAACGCCATCAGATGGGTTGCCGTCGTCATTCGGGTCCATCCATCTTTTTGTAATATAAAAAATATATTGCTTAGGGCCCGGAGCCAAATCGGTGTTGCTTCTATTAAACTGCGGAAGAGATTTTACACCGCTCCAGCCTTTGTATTCAAGTCTGTTATTTTTCCCGTGGAAAGAAGTAATCTCGTACCAATTTTTATATTTGGAGTTTTCCCTGTTTTTCAAAATATCCTGAAAAGCCCAAAATTGCCGCCCGGTATGGTTAAACACTCCGTCTATAATTATTTTCATACCGCGCTTATGAACTTCTTCAATCAGTTTTAGAAAAAGCTTATCAGCCGAAGTCCATTTCCATGTTGAAGGATCGTCAGGATTTTCCGAAGCAATTATTTTTTTATCGCCTGCCGGGTCCGGTCCAAAATTAACATCAACATGATGATAAGTCGAGGCATCATATTTATGAAGTGAAACGGCATCAAATATGGGGTTAAGATAAATTGCTCCTACACCTAGTTTCTTCAAATAATCCAGATGATCAATAATCCCTTGTAAATCGCCGCCGTAACGTCTTTCGTATAAATGCTCTCCGAATTTACCGCCGAGTCTTTTTTCCCAGCCGGATTGCGCAAACCAGTCACTCGTCCAATTGGTAACATGCCAGTCGGAAATTTTCTTACCGGCCTCAATATCAACTTTATCAACTAATGATGAATCATTCGATTTATCTCCGTCGGCAAATCTTTCAGGAAAAATCTGGTACCATACAATCCCTCTTGCCCATTTGGGAAATGTGTTTTGAGCATACAATAAATGCTTACTGCCAATGCCTAAAACCAAAATGATAAAGAAAGTATTTATTAATTTCATAAAGAAAGTTCTTTCTTCATTATTGCAAGAGCTTCCGGAATTGTATGAGAAGTGTAGCCTAATTCTGTTTCAGCCTTTAAGGTAATAAGCCCGGATTTTAACGGACGCGGCGCAAGCTGATTTAATTCCGGTGTAAGAATTGGTGTTATTAGGCTTTTATTCAGATGAAAAAATTCTGCAATTATTTGTGTAAACTTATAGCGCGATAAAAATTCCTTTCCGCCGATATTATAAATTCCCTGTTTTCTAAATTCAATTATTTTATTAATTACCTGAACAAGATCATCAATAAAAGTAGGGTTATTTATTTGATCGGTAACTATTCTAATTTTATTTCCCTTCTTCAATGAATTAACAGTCCACCTTACAAAATCCGGCCTGCTGTCTGCAATACCATAAAGTACGTTCGCTCTTAAGATTGTATAAATAGCTCCGCTTATTTTAAGAGCATTTTCACTTGCAAGTTTTGTCCTGCCGTAGTAACCAAGCGGGTTTGGTTTTGCTTTTTCTCCGTAAGGTCCGTTTGTCCCGTCATAAATATAATCGGAAGAAATGTGAATTAAGTGAGAATCCAGAACCCTGCAGGTTTCCGCCAAATACTCCACGCCTTTTACATTAAGCTTCCAGGCTTGTTCGCGTTCAGTTTCACTTCTATCTACGTTAGTATAAGCTGCTGCATTAATAATAAAATCGGGATAAAAATTATAAACTACTTTTTTAATTTCTTCCCTAATGGTTAAATCGCACCGTACATAATCAACATTATCAAAAACCGGCTCAGGCTCAACCGAGCAGCAAAGCAACTGCACATCTTTTTTACATGAATAAAAGCTAACTACCCTTTGACCAAGCATACCGTTGGCACCGACTACAAGAATCCTTTTCTTAATTAAATCTTTGGAAAACATCCTTTTTCAAATCCTTAAAATCATTAATTCTTTTATATGAAGCGGAACACCCTGCAGCAACGTTAGCTAGCGTTAACGATTCTTCCATATTTTTAGTTTTAATATAATGATAAAAAAATACCGCACCA
>JBJKQP010000222.1:0-3459 GCA_046705105.1 Ignavibacteriaceae bacterium
TCGAGAAATATTTGCTCGAAAGAAATGTCGCTTACTTGAGGATGGATAGTTTTTATTAAAACAAAAATTAAAATACTTACGTTAACAGAAATTCCCTTTAATTTTAAAGCATTCATGATAAAATGCCGCCGATTTATTTAAAATAAATTTTTATTGCTAAGAGGAGAGAATTAAACCGTACAGTATTTGATAAATAACTAAATGTTTTCAAATGAAAAAGTCAAGCGGATAAATTTAGCAATTTGCAAGTGATTATAAAACATTCATTATTTCAACTTTTTACATTTAAAAATTACATGAACGGAAGTGAACAGGTATAAAAGGATTGATACTTACTGCTAGAAATTTTATAATCTCTTGCAAAGATTTAAAATTACTCATCAATTTATTCTTTCCGGACAAATCGTTTTTCGTCATCAACATTAATCATCTAAAAGGTGACGAAATTACTTCCACTTCTTAAAAAATATTCTCGTGATAGAAATTAAGAAGAAGAGAATTTTATAAAAGTGTATATCTCAGCTCTTGATGAAAAATTCTATGAATAAAAGTAATAATTATATTTTTAGGAGTTAAAGATGAGAGATTTAAAGAATATAAGTCTTTTTGTATTAGCTCTGATATTTTCTTTTGCGCTAATGTTTGCATTTATTGAGCTGCCTGTTTTAGTTGATTCTTTTCTCCAAAAAGAAGTAGGATTTCCCGGATTTGATCAAGGGATAAGTGGGTTTGATACTTATAAATCGGAACTGTTTATAGATGCTCTTTATTTGAGATGGATAGGTTATGCAAGTCTCTTCCTTATTGCCGCCTTAATTGTAATTGGTTTTGCAACTAAAAAAAGCGGGTGGGCATGGGCAGGAGCTTTCGCTCTTTTCCTGCCGGTATTCGGACAGTTTGCTCTTAGTATGTTCTTTCTTGCCGGTCTCGGAATTCTGCGTGTAGGCTGGCTGCCTTTTATGGATATTTCTTTCAACATACTTCAATTAGGTAATATCATCTATTTGCCTTATGAATTTTTGATGTGGCTTGCAGGTTTATTTAATTGGAATGCACATTTATCTATTTCATATTTTTTCATGTCGGCAGGTACTTTGCTTTTTGTCTGGGGAGTTCTTGTCTGGCTTCAAACACGTTTCGGCGGAAAGGGCGTTGCTTCAAGTGCAGTATATAAATTTTCACGTCACCCTCAATATGCAGGATGGCTTTTATGGAGTTATGGCTTGATGTTGTTTTCGTCAAATATAAATATTATGAAGAAAACCTGGAGCATTTCGCCAAGCTTGCCGTGGCTGCTTGCAGCAATGGTAGTTATCGGGATCTGTCTGATTGAAGAAATAAAGATGAAAGAAGATAACGGAGAAGGATACGAAAATTATAGAAGGAAAACTCCATTTTTAATTCCGCTTCCCAAATGGTTTAAAACTATTATAAAAATACCTGTAAAATTGTTGATTAAAAAAGAGAGTCCCTCTACAAAATCGGAAGCTGCAATTGTAACTTCGTTTTATACGGTAATTTTAATTTTTCTTTCCTTGTTTTGGGTTGATTTCGAAACAACGAAACCGCAGCAGGAATTAATTACTATTTCCAATCCCCAACGTCAAATCGATTCTTTAATAAAAGAAATTAAAATTACACCGCGAAGATACATCCATAAACATTTTAACGGACTAAAAAGCCTTGGCGATGTTTCTATTCCTTCTTTAATAAGTTTGCTTTCGGATCCTAATCCGGTAATAAGGGAATTTTCCGCTGATGCATTGGGAGACATGAAAGCAGATACGGCAGCCGGATATATAATACAATTATTAAATGATGATAATGCAAGAGTTAGAAACTCTGCAATATATTCACTGGGCAAAATGAAAACTGAAAAAGCTATAGAACCTTTAATAGGAAAATTAAATGAATCACCGGGTCCCGGTATGCGAAGTTTTATTTACCAGGCTCTTGGCGGGATAGGTTCGAAAAGAGCAATTACTGTTTTATTAATAGGAGCGAATGACTCCGTATGGTTTGTAAAGAATAGTGCTATAAATGCATTGTGTGAAATTGACATTGATAAAGCAAGCGAAATAATAAAAAAATCATTTACTGATAAGAATCCTTTAATTAGAAGAAATTCTGTTTACTTAATCATAAAGCATAAAATAAAAAGTCTTAAACAAGAGGTAAGCAAGTTGCAAAACGATGAAGATTTTGAAACACGGTTTTACTCAAAAATTATTTTGGGAGGTGAATTATGAAACAGAATATATTTTGGATTTTTGGTATACTCCAAAGCCTTTCGTTGGGATTTATAATATTTCTGATTTTCAATTCTTTAAATACTATCCACGGGAATTTAATAATCGGAATTGATACGCAAATATTACTAAGCATTACTTTTCCCTTATTTTTATTAATTGTTGAATTTATTTTGTTTAATAAAAATAATTAATCAAAGATATGTATTTAATATTTAGGAGAAGAATATTTAATCTCTTTTAGTAATTTTAATTTGTTTATAAGCCACACATTATTTATTCTTTAAATTCTGGTATCGACAGGATACGGAAATTTTTCAACCTAGTTCCCTATATTTTAAACCGGCTTTATGATTTTTAAAATTTTTTATTCCAATTGAATAAAAACTGTTCGGATTAAAAAAAACATTTCTTTTATAATTATTTATTTATATTATTAAACAATAAAGGCAAGTTCTTTTTATAATTCTATTCAAATTAATTTTGCCTTTGACCATCTAAAACCAGGGATAATTTGATTTTTTTGTCTGTCCTGTTTTTTTATCTATAAGGAAAGAAGGGATTAAAATGAAAAAGTCGTTTCTATTAGTACTTGTTGCAATTCTATCTATACTTTCAGTCAATACTTTCGGACAAAGTTTCAGTTCAGTTCAAATAAACAGCGGGATGATATTTCCATTCAGTGCATCAAATGGTTTTTCAGGTACTATAGAGTATAAATATTCTTTCAACAGGAACTCCGGTTTGTACATATATTCCGGATATTCCGCATGGGGAAAGAATTTTATTATATATGAAGAAGATATGACCTTAGTCCAGCACCAGCAATATTTTGATTCTTATTCAACTGATCATAATGTTCTGATTCCGCTTTATGTCGGATGTGAATTAAATTTTTACAGAAGTAACCTGTTCTCCGTTGAAGGCATATTAGAGGCAGGATATGCTCATTTAACATACTACAATTATCAGAATATAAAAGTAACAAATCCATCAAACGGTGCAGTTACAGCTTTTAAAGTTGATCCTAATTCCAGGTTAAAAGTAAACAAGAATCTTTTAGGGGCAGGCATAGGTATCAGCATATCGCATCCTTTATCAAAATATTTAAATCTCGCATTAACTTATAAATTCAATATTTTAGGAAATTCAAAATATACCTATTTATTAAGTACGGGTGAGAAATATACTAATTTGTTAATTGGTTTAG
>JBJKQP010000223.1:0-3918 GCA_046705105.1 Ignavibacteriaceae bacterium
ATCATTGTATGGAAAGGATTAACCTGGTCTTTTTCGTCCAGAAGCATTACAACCGCCTGCTGCACTTTTAAATGCTTTATACATTTTCTAACGATAAGATCAATTACGTCTTCTACAGATTGGTTTGAAGTAATTGCCGTAGCGATATCATTCAAAGCTGCAAGCTCGTCAATAGCTATTTTAAGCCGCCTGTTTTCTTCAACTAATTTATTAACCTGATCGGTATTGTTTCCCATCATAAGATAATGTCTTTTATGTTTAATATAAGCAATTCTTTTATTAAATCTCAAGCATCTTTTAAATAGAATTTAATGTTTTGTGTAGTACAATACATTTTAACTTGTTACATAATAATCATAAGTAATTGATAATTTACTCAAGTTGACCGCTTCTTTGAAATGGGCTAAAGCCCATGTGGTTTGGGTCTTCTTCAATCCCCGACCTGAAGGTCGGGGCTATTATAGCCACATCCTTTAGGGCGTGGACAAAGAAATAGCAATAAATGCAGGGGTTTTAACCCCTTCAAATTATGGCGGTCAACTTGAGTAATTTAATTAAAAGAAATTTAACTTTACGAATAAGAAAAGTTAAACAAATAATTTTTTACGGATTAACTATTTCCAAGCATATATATCTGCCATAAATCTCTGGTGCTTCTGTGGAGCATTGGAGAGACAGCTAATTTTCCGGTTTGCCCTATGCTCTTTTCCAGGAATTTAAGTTCATTTAATTTGTCTTTAGTTTCGCCGTCAATTTGTACCGGTATCCCCGCTTGTTTCATTAATAAAACGCCTTTCGCTTCAATTGAAAGCTCTAAGTGATTTTTAATGTAGCACAGCATATCGGCAATTACTACTCCGGAAAACTTATCTTTTAAGGACGAAAGATATTCACCTACACGCGTATCTGAAACTCTACCTTGATCAATTTGTTCAAGCAATGTTACCTCAGTATCCATACCGCTTTCCATCCATTCCTTAAGAGAATTCTCGCTTCTACTAAAAACATAAAAAAGAAGCATCGGCAGAATGATTAATTGCAAAAGGGTAAGGAGGACCGGGGCAAAAATAAACTGATTGAAGAATGAATGAATCCCGACGGCAAAAAGAAGACCGGGAAATAAATGATAAAACATTGCAGCCAAAAATCCGGGAATAATTTCATATAGTTTAAACTTTTTTCTCCGGTCAATAAAATTTTTAGTAACAATTGCAAAAATTGCTGTTGTCCCTCCGTGCATTACGGCAGTCCCGAATCCCCTGATAAACCACTCAATTAAATTAAGTTGACTTAAAGAACTTAAATAATAAATATTCTCTACGAAGGCAAAACCTGCACCAACGGCAAAACCGTAAATTGCAGCATCTACCATAAAGCCTATTTTTTTTGCCGAGAGAAGATAAATAATAAATGAAGCTTTTAGAGACTCCTCTATAAAAGGAGATATATACATTGCATAAGTTTCAAACGTAATCGATAAGCGGTTAAAAAGGAATGTATTTATAAAATAGCTTATAATTGCGGCTATGCATCCGGCAAAAATTGTCTGCAGCACAGTTGAAATTTTTACAAGCTTAAAACTATCCAGATAAATTAGTATTACAAGAAATATAAATACCGGCACAAGGCCGATTAAAATTCTTACCATTACTTCTATAATATTTTAAGTGAAAACATAAGCTCGTGTGAGTATCTTTGATTTTTTTCAAAAGCTACCGCGTACCCGGCAGAAAATGTGAGCTTTAGATTAAACAACATAATAAATCTGAAATCCACCTGCGCACCAAGATCCATAAGCGAACGCTGATATTGTTTGGAATCGACATTGGTAATTATTGCAGATGTAAAAATAGAAGTTCTTGCATAATTTGCAAAAAAAGAAGAGAGCCCGAAATTACTGAATCTTACCGGAGGAAGATTCCATTCCAATAAAAGCTTACCGTAATTTGTTCCTCCTATACTATTCAATTCAACACCCGGAAAACTGTAATATTCTCTATATCTTTTTTCGGTTTGATCATCTATATAGTTATTTCCGAATCCGCCGAAATAAAAATTAGCAAACGGGTTTAGTCGGCTTCCGTATGAATAGCCTATGGAACTTCGCAGCCATATTGATGAATGATTAATGGGAAGTGCGAATCCGTAATCAAAATCATTATGCAGATGAGGATAAATTTTCCCTTTAACATAATTGTTATCTAAACCGATCTGCCAGTTATACCCTTTCTCATAATCTACCGCACCCAAAGAGGCTATTTCGTTTTTATGTTTGAAAGCTGCGCCAAAATTAAACAACTTATCATATGATGCATAAACATTCTGGTAGCTCGGCAGCCTTTCAAGGTTTCCGTAATAATTAGCGTATATGGTATAGTCCATTATTTCCGGTTCATCATAAATAATACTACCGCGATATTTAAGACCTAATGAATAACCCTTGCGGCTTGTTTTAGTAGGGCCGAAGAGATCGTAAAAATCGGAACGGTTTAAGGTAGACTGAAATTCCCAATTTAAATACGAATATGTAAAATCCAGGTGCCATCTTTCGGCCTGTTGTAAAAAATTATATGGGCTGTATGCCGCAGTAAAGTTTACATTTTGAAATCCGATTGGATCCGAGAAATTAAATCTTAAACCGTATGCAAAGTAATCTTTATACCCTTGCACAACCGGATAAATGGAATTTATTCCAAATCGCTTAAATATATTATAGTCTGTTTTGTCAACAACCATGGTATCCAAATTTATAGAAGAAGGAGGCGGAGCTTTCCATTTTTTTTCAAGATGATATTTTTCCGCTATCTGACCTCCAAGAAAATCAATTGCATTTACATTAGAAACCGGTTTATTAGAAATCATTATAGGAAGAAATCCTTCGCTGGTATATTTATAAGATAGAATTGAATCATCTGAAATCGGTGTTGGTCTGAAAAGACCTGTTTCGGTATTGCTCATTATTTCCATATCATGTGTTGCTACATTATACCTGTAAATATTGGAAACTCCTGAGTAATAAGACGTACCATATAAATATTTTCCGTCTTTCGAAAAAACGAAATTTGCCGGAATGGTGTTTCCGAAGTTAAATAAGGAATCGAATGAAAAATTTCCGGCAAACAAACTGTCAATGTTCATTTTAATTAATAGCTGCTGTCCGCTTATTTCTGCAAGTGCTCCGGAAATAATTTTTCCGTCAGGTGAAATGTCTATATTATACATGTCATGCCCGTAAGGCCATGAATAAATTTGATTCCAATCGGTATAAGGATAAGGCATTCTGACTAATGTAGATATTCCGTTATAATGCCTGATTCCCCATAATGATTTATCATGGTAATCATAAACAAGATCCCCTATCCTCTCTTCCTTTTCCAGAAGCTTGGAATCTCCGGTTTTTATGTTAAGCGAATAAATACTTCTCCAGTTATTGTTATCGGTAGTATAAAATAAAGTATGGGAAACCGAATCATAAGCCAGTGATGTTACGTAATATAACGCCGCACCTTTTACATCGTGCAGTCTTTTAATATTTCCTGTTTTAATATTGATTGCCGCAATTTGAGCAACCTGTCCTGGATAATCAATTGCCGCATAAATTTTATTATTCCGCGAATCGTAAAAAGCTCTTGATAGTCCTCCTATTGCTCTTTTTAATAAAGGATGATATTTGGTAATAGGATATTCTTCCAGCCTTTTAAGATTTTTTTCCTGAAATTTATTTTCAAACTTTATCCATTGATTCCAGGCTTTTTTCAACGGCAGCTTATAAACATCTTCAAAAGCCGAAGCAAAATATGCAGCGCTTCCTTCATGCCGGGACGTCCAATTAATTAATTTTTTAGGCCCGTATTTTAGAGCTAAATAGCTGTCAAACCTTGTACCGTAAAGATAAGAGTTTGCACCAACCTGAAAATC
>JBJKQP010000224.1:0-6063 GCA_046705105.1 Ignavibacteriaceae bacterium
ATTTTAATAATTTTATATCTTCCGAAGAACAAACCGAACTTCTTTATGATGCCCACATTTACCTGGCAAAAATTGAACTGAAATTAAAAGAGTATAACAATGCTTTAAAGTATGCAAAAAAAGCCGAGGTATTCTATTCAAATTATTGGGAATTGAATTATATATATGCCGAAACATATTTTAAGTTAGACATGTATGCACATGCGGCATCACCTATTGAAAAGGCAATTAAGCTAAACCCGGAGGAACCTTCTCCATATGAATTAGCCGGTAAAATTTATTTAAAGCTGGGTGACTATTCAAAAGCCGAAAAATATTTTCTCGATTATATCGAAAAGATTGAGAATGTTTCGTCCGATGTCTATGCTTATCTTGCGGAGGCTTACTTAAATTCGAAAAAGGCGAAGGATGCACTTGCTTATTATGACATAGCAATAAAACTGGATCCCGAAAATAAAACCGCAATAGAAGGCAAAAATAAAGCATCTTTTATTCTTAAAAATAATATGGCCTCAGATGGTTAAAAATACTATTCTTTTTATAATTTTTTCACTTTTTATTTTAACCGGTTCTTTTGCTCAAAACCGGATTGACACTTCAAAAACAGCAGACCAATTCCGTGCGGGGTTAAATTTATTCACCGTGGGTAAATATGCGGAAGCACAGCAATTATTCAACGGGATTATAAATAATTATGCCTACAATCCGCAAACAACCATATCGTATATATTCGAAGGCAAGTGTCTTGTTAAATTAAAAAAATATGCATCAGCCGAAAATCTGTTAAACAAATTCGAATCCGATTATTTCACCAGCAAATATATTGAAGAAGCCAGACTTACTCTGGCTGATTGCTATTATGAACAGGGGAAATATTTACAGGCTTTTAAAAAGCTAAATGAAATTATTGCTTCTTCCAGTTCTCCTTTTTACAGCAGTTATGCACAATCTACGGGAAGAAAAATTGCACTCGGTTATTTAAATGCAGATGATATAAAAGCTTTATACGATAGTACCCAAAACCAAAGGCTAAAGCCTTACCTCCTTCTGCTTACAGGCAGGTTTTATGTCCAAAATTATAATTTAAAAGCAGCAGAAAACACCCTTTCCGATTTGCTCCATCTTTACCCCGAATCCGAAGAAAAAAGTGAAGCGGCAACATTATACCAAAAAGTATTAAATGAGCAGAGAACTACATACACTACACCGATAATCGGGGTTATGCTTCCTTTGGATAGTTTAAATAATAGCATACATTCCAATGCAGCAGGAGAAATACTGGAAGGAATAAAATATGCTGTTGCCGTATACAATAAAAATCATAATCCCCAAATAGGTTTATTAATTAGAAATACAGGGAGCGATTCGGCAACCGTAGATAAAATTGAAAACGAATTTTCCGGTATAGCATCTCTTAAGGCGGTAATAGGTCCGATATTTAGCAATGAAGTTAAAGAAGCGTTAAAAGTTTTTAAAAGCACTAATATACCTATCATTTCTCCCACTGCTACGGAAAATAATCTAACGGATTTATATCCTTATTTCTTTCAGGCAAATCCTTCGTTTGCGGTACGAGGTAAAGTAATGGCAGAATATATTTATTATGTAGAAAATAAAAGAAGGATGGCAGTATTCAATGCTAACCAGGGTTATTCTCCGGCATTAGCAGATGCATTTATCGAAGAATTTGAAAAACTCGGCGGACAAATTATTATCCGGCAAACATACAACAGCGATAGTGTATCCTACAGCCAGCAAGTTAATAAAATTGCAGCCGATTCCACTCAACTGCAAGGCATTTATCTTCCACTTGCAAACAGAAGAGATGTGCCGGTTCTTCTCTCTCAATTTGTTTTAAGCGATTTAACACTTCCTATCTACGGTAACCAGGATTGGTTCCTTGCAAGAGGTTATGAAACTTCATCTACTTTAAGTAATTCTTTAACTTTTTCTTCTGATTTTTTTATAAATTATGCCGACTCAACTTTCCAGGCATTTAACAGAAATTTTTTGGCGCAAACAAATATAAATGTAGACAGAAACGTCCTTTACGGTTTTGATACTGCAAATTATTTATTAAATGCGGTAAAAGACTTTAACAGTCCGAGAGATACTATTATTAGTGATCTGGAATCCGGCTTTACTTACCAAGGTTTCCATAACAATTATTCTTTCGGAAAAGATAGGATAAATAATTTTTTAAATATTGTTAGGTACAGAGACGGAAGATTTGAACTTGTAGATAAGTTCAAATTCAGCAGGTAATGCAAATTAAATGAGGGAAAACAATGTTAAAGGTAAAGGATATTCCTTTGGACGACCGTCCGCGGGAAAAATTATTATTGCGTGGTGCTCAAAGTTTAACCGATGCTGAACTAATAGCAATTTTGCTTCGCACCGGCAAAAAGGGAAAATCCGTTATTGATCTTGCCAGGGAAATAATAAAAGAGAATGGAAATCTAGCAATGCTTGCCTCAAAACCAATATCGGCTTTAACCGGTAATTCGGGAATAGGTAAAGACAAAGCCGCTACACTTCTGGCAGCTTTCGAAATAAGCAGACGGATTCAATCACAATCTAAATGGTTTTCCGACAGACAAGTTACTTCTCCCAAAGATATAGCAGAAATTTTTATTCCGCTTCTTAGAGATGAATTAAAAGAAAAATTTATAATTATTTGTTTGAATTCAGCTAATAAAATAATTAAATTTGAAACGATTTCAGTCGGCAGTTTGAACTCCAGCGTTGTTCATGCAAGGGAAATCTTTAAGACTGCCATAGAGTATAGTTCTGCAAGTATAATTTTATTACACAACCATCCCAGCGGTAATAAAGAACCTAGCAACGAAGACATAGCAATTACAAAGAAGCTGGTGGAAGCAGGAAAAATAATTGATATTCCGGTTTTTGATCATATAATAATAGCGGGTAATTCTTACTCAAGTTTCGTAGAAAAAAGATTGATTTAATTATTTGTACGTAGTTTTTTGTTATTTAAAGCATATTAAAAAAAATCGAAATTAACTATGCTTGAATTTAAGAAGCTAATTTGTTATATATAACATCGCTATAAAAACTTAATTTGTAATAATTTAGATAATAAAAATAACTATAAGCGAAAATAATGCCATTGAGGGTTCCTAAGTAAATCAAATAACTTACTAAAAATTAATAATGGAGGTTCTAATATGAAAATAGTAAAAGTAGTGAGATATACGGCAATAATAGCCGCTTTTGCTGTTACTTCTGCCTTTCTCAGCGGCTGCGGGGGAGTTAGCGAAGCAGAAATGGCCCAACTTAATAATCTGAAAAGTGAGGTAAATTCCTTACAGTCTCAAGCTAAATCCTTAAAGGATGAAAGAGCCAGTTTGGAAAAGGAAATAGCTGCTAAAACAGCTAAACTGGCACAGTGCAATAAGCAAAAAGAAGAAACAAAAGCTAATTTAGAAAAAATGTCTTCTAGTAATTAAGCTTAACTAAGAAATTAAACTAAATTTGAACTTGGAGGAATTTAAATGAAATTAAGTAAAAATTTAATAGGCGTTTTTGCTCTCTTACTTATCTTTTCCATGACTGTTTTTGCTCAGGAAAAAAAGATGACAAAAGATGAGTGGCAGGCTGAAATGAACAGACTGCAAACTGAAAAAGCCAGTTTAACTAAAGAAGTCGGTTCATTACAGACTGATGTAAATAACTTAAAAGCTAAAAAAATTCAAAGCTACGAAGATTGCATGAAAGAGCTTTATGCAATGGTTGGTGCTACACAGCAAGATGTTGATAATTTTAGAAATGAAGTTAACGAACTTAACGGAAAAATCAGCAGAAAAGAAGGACCGAAGGCAGACAGGCAGAAAGACCTTGATGCTCTTAAAATGAATAAAATAAGTGCTCTTCCGGAATTTTACGACGAAGTTCACAACCAGATGCAGGCAGCTTTGGATGCATGGGTTGAAGCTCCGAAAGAAATTACTTACACTGTAGTTAAAGGCGATTGCCTATGGAACATTGCAAAGAAACCCTCTATTTATTCAAACGCATTTGCTTGGCCGAATATTTACAAAGCAAACCGCGACCAGATTAAGAACCCGAATTTGATTTATCCGAAGCAGAATTTTAAAATTCCGCAATTAACTCAAGAGGAAAAAGCTAAATACGATAAGATTAGAAAGAATTACAAGCCGGCTCCTGTTAAGTAATCTTAGCGGCTTAATGTTAATTTATCAAGATACTTTTAATAAAGCCCTTGTCCCCTTAAACCGGGATAAGGGCTTTTTATATTTTTACAAGGAGATAAATGACGGCGGTTGAGAAAAGGCTGGTACTTGAAAACGTTGATATGTTTTCATTACTTGGATCGAATGACAGTAACTTAAGATTGATTGAAGATAAATTTAATGCTACTATTGTTGTAAGGGGAGAAAACATTGTTATAAAAGGTGTGCTGGAAGAAGTTGATATAATTGAAAAAATATTTAAGGAAATGGTTTACGTCCTTAATACCAACGGAACGTTAAAGCCTTCCGATATTGAAGCAATTCTAAATTTAACGGTTCAGGGCAAAGAGATAATTACGGCAAAAGAATATGATTCGATTGTGCTTTATACAAAGAACGATGTAATAAAAGCAAAAACTCCCGGGCAGGTAAATTACTTGCGGGCTGCCTCAAAGAATGATATTTGTTTTGCTATAGGTCCTGCCGGAACAGGCAAGACATATTTAGCCGTGGCTTTTGCAATATCCGCACTAAAAAAAGGAATAGTAAACCGGATTGTACTTGCTCGCCCTGCAGTTGAAGCAGGTGAAAGCCTGGGCTTTTTACCGGGTGACTTTAGAGAAAAAATTGATCCATATCTTCGTCCTTTATATGATGCACTTGACGATATGATGCCTTCTGATAAATTGAAAAACTATATTGAAAAAAGAACCGTAGAAATTGTTCCGCTTGCTTATATGCGCGGCAGAACGATAAACAATGCTTTTGTTATTTTAGATGAAGCCCAGAATGCTACCGATATGCAGATGAAAATGTTTTTAACAAGGCTAGGTGTAAATTCCAAAGCAATAATAACCGGAGATATTACACAAATAGACTTGCCCCCCAGAACTATAAGCGGACTTGTACAGGCCAAAGATATATTAAAAAATATAGAGGGAGTCGGCTTTGTTTATTTTGATAAATCCGATGTTGTAAGACATAAACTAGTAAAGGATATTATAAATGCTTACGAAAAATTTAACAGCAACGGAGGTAATAATTAAAAATTAACAATTTACAATGAACAATTCGGAACTCTGATTATTAATAATTGAAACGTAAACAAAGACTAACTGTTAATTGTAAATTCTTAATTGTTTATTTTCTTAAACTCTTCCCAGTACTTATCCATTTCCTTTAAATTCGATTCGTTTATCTTCCTGCCGGATTCATTTATTTTTTTTTCAATATAATGAAATCTGTTTATAAATTTTTCATTTGTTGCCCTTAAGGCAATCTCAGGGTTTATTTCCAAGAATCTGGCATAATTGGTTAGTGCAAAAAAAACATCCCCGATTTCTTCCTCCAGTTTATCTTTTGAGTCTTTCTTTTCGGATTCATGCATTTCTCCGATTTCCTCAATAACTTTTTTCCAGACGTCCTCTTTTTTATCCCAATCAAAACCGACTTTGGATGCTTTTTCCTGCAGCCTGTAAGCTCTATGTAAAGAAGGCATTATATTCGGAACTCCGTCCAGGACGGATTTCCTGCCTTCGTCCATCTTTATAGATTCCCAATTTCTTTTTACATCTTCCGAGTTATTTACTTCTACATTCCCAAATACATGCGGATGACGCCTAATAAGTTTTTCCTTAATCGAATCAATAACATCCTCCAGAGTAAATTTACCTGCTTCTTCCGCCATAACGGAATGAAAAATTATATGAAAAAATAGATCTCCCAATTCTTCTTTAAACTCATCATCATCTTTTTTATCAATCGCTTCAACCGTTTCATATGCTTCTTCCAGTGTTGCTGCCTTAATCGAATCATTTGTTTGTTCTTTATCCCAGGGACATTCTGCTCT
>JBJKQP010000225.1:0-2634 GCA_046705105.1 Ignavibacteriaceae bacterium
CATATCTAAATAATCCCGTCAACAATGAAATTGAAAATGTTCTCTTAAATGATCTTAGAGATGGGCGGAGTTCACTTAAAGAGATAATAGCAAGGAATAGCTCCGATATTTCACCTGTTTACGACGACAGCCCCTATTTTTATAAAGTAGATAAAGGTGTACCGGATGATTTTAGAAACCTGTTAATTGCGGTATTGATTATTGCTGTTTTATCTGTATTAATTCCTTTTATGAAGTTTAAATCAAAATCGAAAAAAAATAGAAAAGATAAAGACAAAAAGAAGGTTATATTTCCTCTTCTTATATTCATATGTATTGGCGTCGGATTTATGATCTTGGAAATTTCGCTATTCCAGAAATTCATTCTTTATCTCGGCTCACCCACAATTGCTTTATCGATTTTGCTCGGTTCTCTGCTGGTAGGAATGGGAGTCGGCAGTTATTACGGAGGGAAAATATATTCACATGACTCTATAAAACGTTTAAAAAGTATTTCAAGTTTAATAGTTGTAGCCGGAGTGATCTTATTTGTTATTTACCCGGTAATTCTAAATGAATTACTGGCTTATGGATTAGCTCTAAGAGCAATTGTTTGTTTTGTTTTATTGTTGCCGTTCGGTTTTTTACTTGGCATTCCTTTCCCTACCGGTATACAAATATTAAAGCAAAGCAATTTGGTAAAATATATTCCATGGATGTATGGTGTTAACGGGATTTTTTCCGTTCTTGGCTCGGTATCGGCAATTATTCTATCTATGATTTTCGGTTTTACTTTTAGCTTTTTTACGGGATTAGGAATGTATTTTATCCTTTTCATATTTTTAATCTCAGGCTCAGGGAATTTTAATAAAACGAGTTTTGCAAAACCTGTACATTAAATAAATTAACCGGTTGTGCTTATCTATCTATCGGCAGGTTAGAATAGAAACCATTCGCATAAAGATCGCTGGGGATTAAGCGATTAATAAATACTATGTCTGTCATTAATCCGCGGTTTAATATAATTCAAATATTTGATTTGAAACTTTTTCACCTGTTAGTCCCCTGGTTGAAATGTTTTTGAAAAATACACCATTTAATTCACACAATTGGTCTGAATTAATTCTATTCCATTCAACTGCAGAAAACAAAACTTAAGCATTTACTACTGCAAATAAAGATTATGGACTAATTATTAACTTATGTTACGCAGACATTCGGAATAATGGAGTAATGGAATGGACCACGTTACTCCATTATTCCAACATACCAAAGAATATCTTTTGCCTAAGGTGAGTTATTAATTCTCCTATTAAGAAACAAAGAATTGTTCCAAACAAAATCCTTAGTATCATATTTTTTACAATTAGTAAATATGCAATTCTGATCTTAAAAAATGGAATAAATAAAAGGTGCGAGCGCCGAACCTTGTGTAAGCACAATTAAAGTCCCGAGCAGCAAAAGCAAAATTAAAATAGGTGCAAGCCACCATTTCTTCCTTACCTTTAAGAACTGCCATAATTCGGATATAATAGATAATTTGCCCATAATTCTTTAATTAAATTTTCTTTATATGAGTTAATTTTACTCAACTAAAATAACTTAAAATTGTCTTTCAAAATCAACCTTTTCAAATTTATTTTTTTCTCTTTTCTGCCAATATGTATCTTTAGAAATATCCTTTTTCTTATCAATAAAAACTTTCCCAAAAATTCTTGCAATCAAACCTAATGGTGTAAGCGCAATATAAAATAAAATTATCAAAATTATATGCGTCATTATCACGCCGAGAAAAACTGCGAATGACATCCAGACTTTGTTCAGCGGCTTTAATACTGCCGGTGCGGCAAGCGCAAGAACTGAAAGAATGATTCCAACGGTACCGAAATAAATCGCCGACGGTTTTTGTTTTAAAAGCAGAAATCCGGCGAGAATAATCAATACAATTCCCACCGTCAATCCGAATTTCTTCAGATCCTCTTCAGATTCCTTTATTTCTTTAATTGCATCTATAAACGGTTGAGTTATTTTTAATTTAGGTTTATCCGATGAAAATTTTTTCCGACGGTCACCATGGTTTTCAAGAGGTTTTTGTCCTTCTTTCTTTAAAATGAAATTTCCGAGAACAAGATAATCTATTCCCGTTCTCATAAAACATTTGTAAGCATCTTCAGGTGTGCATACAATCGGCTCGCCTCTTACGTTAAATGAAGTATTTATAATAACTGCGCACCCATACTTTTCATCAAGCTTTGAAATTAAGCTATAATACTTTGGATTAGTTTTTTCGCATACCGTTTGAATTCTTGCCGAATAATTAATATGAGTAACAGCAGGGATATCCGAACGAACCACCTTAAGCATATCGATTCCAAACAACTTTTTTTCTTCAGTACTTAATTCTTTCTGTCTTTCCTTTTTTACATCTGCAACAAGCAGCATGTAAGGACTCTCTTCTTTCATTTCGAAATAATCGGAGACTTTTTCCGCAAGCACCGAAGGTGCAAACGGTCTAAAGCTTTCGCGGAATTTTATTTTTAGATTCATTACAGATTGCATTTTTGTAGAACGGGCGTCGCCTATAATCGATCTTGATCCAAGCGCACGGGGGCCAAATTCCATTCTTCCCTGAAACCAACCGATAACTTTTTCCTG
>JBJKQP010000226.1:0-6805 GCA_046705105.1 Ignavibacteriaceae bacterium
CCGGCAGAATTTTTATGATAAAGATATTCTTAACAACTCATTAAAAACAGCAGATGTTTTAAAACTTAACAGCGAAGAATTAGAGATTCTAAATAAATTATTATTGAAAACAAATAAAGATGAATTGGCGCAAATAGAAAAACTTTCTGATAATTATAATATTGAATTAATTTGTCTTACCAAGGGAGAGGACGGTTCGGTTATTTTTAAGGATGGAGATATAAGCAGCTATAAGTATAATGTTAAGAATGTAGTAGATACCGTTGGTGCGGGAGATGCATATGCTGCTGTATTATGTATAGGTTATTTGGACGAATGGAATATTGAAAAAATAAATAAAAGGGCATCGGAATTTGCTGCGGATATTGTAAGGGTTGAAGGTGCATTACCTAAGGATGAAGTTATTTATAATCAATTCAAAGAAAAAATAAGAAATGGATGAGAATAAAAATCCCGGAAGAAAATTATATATTCAATTATATAGTATCCACGGGTTAATAAGAGGACACGATTTAGAACTTGGAAGAGATGCAGATACCGGCGGTCAGACAAAATACGTACTGGAACTTGCAAAAACATTAAGTGAAGACCCGAGAATTGACAAAGTTGAATTGATAACAAGGCAAATTAGAGACAAGAATGTTTCCGAAGATTATTCTCAGCCTGTTGAAAAAATAAACGACAAACTTAATATTGTTAGAATAAGATGCGGAGGCGGAAAGTATATAAGGAAAGAACTTCTTTGGCCTCACCTTGAAGAATTTGTAGACAAAAGCATTAAATACATTAAATCCCAAAAAAGGCTTCCGGATATTATTCACAGCCATTATGCTGACGCAGGTTATGTTTGCAGCGAGCTTACAAAATTTTTCGGAATACCTTTTTTACATACCGGGCACTCGCTTGGACGAGACAAACTAAGGAAACTTCTTGCCGACGGTATTCTAATGGAAGATATAGAAAAAAGATATAAGATTTCTCATAGAATAAGTGTTGAGGAAGAAGTTATCTTTTTTGCCGATTTAATTATAACAAGCACCCGTCAGGAAATCCAAAAGCAGTACGGCGGGTATGAAAATACCAATATCGAAAAGTTCAGAGTTATTCCTCCCGGCGTTGACCTTGACAAATTTTACCCGTATAACAATAAAGGTAAATTTGAGGATGAAGCAATTATGTTCAAAGGCATAATTACCGAAAAGCTTCTTCGCTTTTTTGTTGATGTTAACAAACCTTTAATACTTACACTTTGCCGCCCCGATAAAAGGAAAAACATTTCCGGTTTAATTACTGCTTACGGTGAAGATAAAGAACTTCAGCAGAAGGCGAACCTTGCAATTTTTGCCGGCATAAGGGAAGATATCCAGACAATGCCGGATAACGAAAGAGAAGTACTTACGGAAATATTACTGCTGATGGATAAATATAATCTTTACGGAAAGATGGCTATACCCAAAAGGCACGATACCCAGCATGAAGTTCCGGAGCTTTACCGTATTGCTGCGGAATCCGGCGGTGTGTTTGTTAACGCTGCTTTAACAGAGCCTTTCGGCTTAACACTTATTGAAGCTGCAGGTGCCGGTGTTCCGGTTGTTGCAACTGATGACGGCGGACCGAGAGATATTATTTACAACTGTAAAAACGGTCTATTGGTTGATGTTGCCAAGCCGCATAACATCGCCTTTGCACTAAATAAAATTATTGATAATAAAGATCTCTGGACGGAATATTCAAAGAACGGAATTGCGAATGTTAAAAAATATTATACATGGAAAGCTCATGCGGATACTTACCTCGAAGAGATAAATATACTTCTGGGTAAAGATATTCTTAAGGAAAACACATTTGCAAATGTAGGAAGAAAACTGCTCGACATGGAAAAATTAATTGTAACGGATATAGATAATACGCTACTCGGCGAAGAAGAATCATTAAAAGAATTCTCGTGTATACTTAATAATATTCACAGAAAGTTCGGTTTTGCCGTCGCAACAGGGCGGACGGTGCAATCGGCATTCAATATATTAAAAGAAAATAATGTTACAATGCCGGATGTCTTTATTTCATCGGTAGGATCCGAAATTTATTATAATTATAAGGGAGAATTAATTTATTCAAAAGGATGGGATGTGCATATTTCTCATCAATGGAAGAGAGACCAAATTGTAAATTTGCTTTCCCAATTTAGTTTTTTGTATTACCAGGAAGAAGAAACACAACGCAAATTTAAGGTAAGTTATTATATGCCGGACGAAGACGATAATTTGCAGAAAGTAAAAGACATTATAGTTAAGAATAAATTGAAAGTTAAAATAATATTCAGCCACGGCCAGTTTCTGGATATCCTTCCTTACAGGGCTTCCAAAGGGAAGGCAATAAGATATATATCATATAGATGGAATATTCCTTATGAAAACATTCTTGTTGCCGGAGATTCCGGCAACGATGAAGAAATGTTGAAAGGTGAACTGCTCGGTGTTGTTGTTTCTAACTACAGCAAAGAGCTTGAAAAGCTTAAAGGCAGTAAACGGATTTATTTTGCGGAACGTAATTGCGCCGGCGGAATTCTAGACGGAATTAAATATTATAACTTTTTGGATGGCGGAAAGGAGAATTCACTTGATTAAAGACATTAGAACCCTTATTGAAGAAAATAAAACTTATTTTTTCAGATACCTGAACAGAGTTGCTTCACATGAAAATAAATTATTGGTTAAAGGAACCCTGCTGGAAATTTTAAATGATTTCAAAAAAGATGAAAATAACGGCAACCATGAAGCAATTGAAGAAATAATAAGAAAGATCACTGAATCCGTTGTAATGGGGTCGATAATTTATTTTGAAATTAGAGAGAGAATAGCATATTCGGCATTTTATTTATTTAATATTGAAGAGCTTTATTATGAAAAGATAAATGTTCACGACTTTCTTAAGGCAAAAGAAAGATTTGTTAGCCCCGGTACAAACAACGATTCTCTGACCCTAAACTTTAGTACATTCTATGATAAATTCCCCAGCATAAGAGAATATAAAAGCATTGGCAAAGGAGTTGAATACTTAAACCGCTATCTTTCCAGTAATATGTTTACACAGCCGGAAAGGCTTCGAAAAGCGTTGTTTGAATTTTTATTCGTTCACAAATATAAAACCCAGCAATTAATAGTAAACGGGAGAATTAATAGCCCCGAACAGCTAAGCAATAGTATAGACGGCGCTTTGAATTTCTTGCGTAAAAAACCTGAAGAAGAACCCTACCGGAAATTTATGCTGGAACTTCAACAGCTTGGTTTTGAACCCGGACTCGGCAATACGGCAGGTAAAATTGTAGAAAGCCTGGAAATGCTGGACGGCTTGCTTCAATCTCCCGATCATCAGGCGCTAAAAGAATTTCTTTCCAGAATTCCGATGATATTCAACATTGCAATAATCTCACCGCACGGATACTTTGGCCAAGAAGGCGTCCTAGGAATGCCGGATACCGGAGGACAGGTTGTTTATATCTTGGATCAAGTTAAAGCTCTCGAAAAAGAACTTATACAATCTTTAAAAGAATCAGGACTAAATGCCAAGCCAAAAATAATTATTCTTACAAGGCTTATTCCCAATGCAAGCGGAACCCGTTCCAACCAGCGGATGGAAAAAGTTCATGAGACTAAAGATTCCTGGATTATGCGCGTGCCGTTCAGAACACACAATAAAAAAGTAACAGACAACTGGATTTCCAGGTTTGAGATTTGGCCCTACCTGGAACACTTTGCCGAAGATGCTTATAAAGAACTTTTAGCCGAGTTCGGAGAAAGACCGGATTTTGTTATAGGCAATTATTCCGACGGTAATTTGGTGGCTTATATTCTTTCCCAAAAATTCGGTGTTACCCAGTGCAATATTGCACATGCACTTGAAAAAAGTAAGTACTTATATAGTGCATTGTATTGGAAAAACCTGGAACAATATTACAACTTCTCTATTCAGTTTACTGCGGATTTAATTGCAATGAATGCGGCTAATTTTATTGTAACATCTACATACCAGGAAATTGTCGGCACGGAAGAAGGAATAGGGCAATATGAATCATACGAAAATTTTACAATGCCGGATCTTTACAGAGTTGAAGGCGGAATAAACTTATTTCATCCCAAATTTAATATTGTTCCACCGGGTGTTAATACAAGAATTTTCTTTCCGTATACCCAAACAAAGAATAGGATTAAAGAGATTGAGAACGAATTGACCGAACTTCTTTTTGAAAATACGGAAGATCCGGATATATTCGGTAAATTGGAAAATCCGGAACTTACGCCGATATTTTCAATTGCACGTCTCGATAAGATAAAAAACATCACCGGATTTGTAAACTGGTACGGCGAAAACACAAAACTGCAAAAAGTAGCAAATCTAATTATTGTTGCCGGTAAGGTAGATGCAGCCAAATCCAGCGACGGTGAAGAAAAAGAACAAATTAACTGGCTTCATCATTTAATTGATCAATACAAACTCCATAATAAAATAAGATGGATTGGCAAGTTGTTTAGAAAGGATCAGACAGGAGAAGTATATAGAATTATTGCGGATAGAAAAGGCATTTTTGTTCAGCCGGCATTATTTGAAGGATTCGGTTTAACTGTACTGGAAGCAATGAGGTCCGGTTTGCCGGTGTTTGCCACCATGTACGGCGGTCCTTTGGAAATAATTCAGGATGAAATTTCCGGGTTTCATATTGATCCTATACACGGAGATGAGGCTACGTCAAAGATTCTTACTTTTATTAATAAATGCAAAAAAGAACCGGGCTATTGGGACAAGATTTCCGCTAAAGCAATTCAAAGAGTAGACAAAGCATATAACTGGGAACTATATGCAAAAAACCTGCTTTCTCTTTCCAAGATTTACGGATTTTGGAAATACACTACCAATATTGAAATGGAAGAAATGAATTCTTATCTGGAAGTTTTGTATCATCTTTTATATAAGCCTAGAGCAAAAACAATGCTGGAGGAGCATAATAAAAGGTAAATGGGAAAACGGTAGATGTTATCTGTTAAGTAGATAATCTGAGAAGTCTTTTAATTCTCCTATTTCTGCTCGTCTATACGACTCAAACAGAACGTCGCCTGTCCTTGATTTTAGGGCGGATATTCCCACATCGATAAGCCTGAATCCGTCTTTGGTAAGAATGATATTATCATACGGTTCACCGTTAAATCCGGAAGGCATTTTAATATCTCTATGAACAAAACCGTTTTCGTGAAGTTCATTAAGCTTATCTTCAAGCTGCTTAAACATAGTTTCGCGTATTTCAATTTCGAATGTGCGAAAATCCAGCACTTCCAATCTTTCCATTACAAGAATTTGGTTAGGTTCATCAATATCAACTCTAATAAATTTACAAACAAGATTATTTATTGAATTTGCAAATTTCATATTTTCAACTTCAACGGATATTTCAACTCTTGATTCGGGCGTAAATATCTTCCCCGCTTCGGTTTTTGAAATGGCTACCACGGCATTATTAAGTCACTTGCTTAGTTGATGGGGATATTTATTCATTATCTTCATCTTTAATTATTCTTATCGGAGCTATCATCACTGTCCTTACTTAGAAACAGTGTGCGCGTCGGATATGCAAATTCAATTCCTCGTTTTTCAAATTCCTCAAAAATTTTCAAGTTAATAGCCTGCTGAATATCCATATACTTTGTATAATCCGCACCGATTACGTAATAAACAAACTCAAAATCCAAACTCGAATCGCCGTAATTATAAAAGTGTGCACGATCGAATGTAACATCTGTTTGACTTTCTATTATCTCTTTAACTAAGCCGGGAATTTCCTTAAGCTGTTCGGCGGTGGTTTGGTAAATTACTCCTATGTGGAATACAACTCTGCGTCTTTCCATCTTTTTATAATTATGTATTATTGAGTTAGTTAATTCCCTATTTGAAAAAACAAGCTCTTCTCCACCGAGTGCTCTTATTCTGGTTGTCTTTATGCCGATGTATTCAATTGCACCTGCTTTATCGCCGACAACAATAAAGTCACCTATTTCAAACGGCCTGTCAAAGAAAATTACAAAGTAGCTGAACAAATCCGCCAAAACAGCTTGAGCTGCAAGAGCTATTGCAATACCGCCAATACCTAGACCGGCAATTACCGCTGAAACATTTATTCCTAAATTATCCAGCAGAAAAACCAACCCAAGTACCCATATTAAAAAACTAATTAATGTTGTTATCCCCCTAATTTCTTTCTGGCGTATTTCACTTGCTCCCCTTTTCCTTAAGAATAAATTGAAAGAATAGTTTGTTGCGGATACTATAATTCTAAGTGAGAAAAAGATTACCAGAATTATGGATAATTTTTTAAATATAGTAAATACTTCGGTAGATAGATTCAAAGATGTGAAGGCTATATAAAATATCCCGTAATAAAGCAAAGGTATAACGGATTTTTGAACGGATGCGATTAGAAAATCATCAATTGTTGTTTTGGTTTTTTCAGTCCACTTTTTTATTCTTGCCAAAACTATCTTCTTGAAGATGATTACGATAATTATCCCTATAATTAAAACAATAAGTGCGGTCAAATATTTCTGTACGCTGTTGCCTAGAAAAGTTATATTTAAAAAATTTTGCATCCTTTACCTTTGTTATTTTGAATGACGTAATTCCAGGTTATCAACAATTTCGGAAAATTCAATATCCTGTTCAGCAAGCATTACAAAAAGATGATAAATTAAATCCGAAGTTTCGTTAATAATTTCTTTTTTATCCCGGTTCTTTGCCGCAATAACCGTTTCTATGGCTT
>JBJKQP010000227.1:0-8459 GCA_046705105.1 Ignavibacteriaceae bacterium
AATACCGATCTTAAATCTACATTAACGGTAATTGATACTGCCATGGCTAACGGTTCCGTACTTGCACAGGCTACATTAGCCTATTGTTACCAAAACGGAATCGGTGTTGAAGAAAGTATGGCTAAAGCAGCAAAATATTATAGGTTTGCCGCACAAAGAGGCAGCCAATATGCATTTAGCCAGCTAAAACAAATGTATAATTCATTACGCCCGCCGGGCAAGGAATTTATGATTAATTAATGATTTATCATAGAAAACATCGCTTCTCTCTTTTCCCTCATGTTTTTTGCTGCACCAACTGCAGACTCAAGGACATCATTCTCCAGGTATCCCATTGCTTCTGCAATAAATTCATCCACAGTAATTCCGCCGTGTGTAGACAATTTATCCTTTCTCCTATCCGCACCAAGTTCCGTATCAACGGAAGGCGGAGCAATTTCAAATACTTTTACATTTGTACTTTTAAGCTGATGCCTGAGTGAAAGTGTAATTGAATGAATTGCGGCTTTGGTAGCACAATAAATTGAAACAGGCGCAATGGGTACAAATGCAAGCCCGGATGATATGTTAATTATTGCAGCTTCTTTTTGATTTACTAGGTGCTGTGCAAAAAGAGATGTTAAGTGTACGGGAGCAATTAAATTTATTCCTACTTCCCTGTTAACTCTTTCCATACTTAATTCGTGTGTTAAGTCTGAAAGAAGCTGTATTCCTGCATTGTTTATCAAAACATTTGTCTGCGGAAAATCTTTCAACACCTGTTCAGCTAACTGAGTTCTCTGTTTCTCATCCCGGATGTCGCAGACTATTGTTTCAATTTCTTTAAATTCATTCCTAATTTTATTTAGTCTGTCTTCCCTGCGTCCGCATATTATTACTTTGTTATTTAATTCTAAAAATTTCTTAGCAAAGCCTAATCCAATACCGGATGTTCCGCCGGTAATAAGAATTGTATTGCCTTTGGTTATCATTTTTTAAACCTCATATTCATGTAATTGTACAAATGAATTTTCTCGCCGCAAGCGGCGGGGAATTTTACCCAAACGCTCTCGTCCGCCGAAATCCTACTGGACGAAGGCGGATTAAAAATATTTGTAAGCCTGGGGCATATTTTCAGATCCTCGATCCTTGATACTCGCTTCTGGATACTTGCCTACCGGACATGCAGACTCGATTTCTTATCCTGTTTCGAAAATCGAGTATCGAGTTTCGAGCATCGAGAATCCAGTACCACCAACTTTTTAGCCGGCAAATTATATAAATTTTTTGGTTGTTATGCAATTTGTATGATATGGCTGTCACGCGAAAGCCAAAATCTTATAAACGAATTAAAATAAAGCAATCAAGTATACATAATCGTTTATAAGAGAAAGAGATAAAATAGTTTTACCTTTTAGTAAATTTTCTTAATATACATTTGTTAAAATCAATTACTTTTCAAAAAAGATTATCTTTGTATAATAAAAAAATGATTTGTATATGAAAGTAAGCAATATAATTATAAGAAATTTTAAATCAATTAAAGAACTAAATTTGCCCTTAAATAAAACTAATGTTCTAATTGGTCCAAATGGAGCAGGTAAATCTAATTTTGTGCAGTTTTTTGATTTGTTGGGAAACATAATCTCTCATAACTTACAGCAATATGTTGCCAAAAACGAAGGAGCGGATAATTTTTTATTCCTTGGAAGGAAGAATTCCGAATCTTTTTCAGGTAATATTTCTTTTGAAAATCGAGCTAGGTATGAATTTGAATTGGCTGGTACCGTTGGCAATAAACTTTATTTTAATAAAGAAGTTGTTTGGCATCAGGAACAAATCAAAGATGAGCCGGATGAATTAAGTATTGCAAATGGTAATATGGAAACTAATTTGATTGAATTACAAATGACTAAAAATTATATCAATTCAATAGTCCAAATGATTCATTCCATAGGAAATATTAAATCATATCATTTTAATGACACAAGTTCAACTTCTAATATTAGAAAAGAATGTGATATACATGATAACAGAAGTTTTAGAGGAGACGCCGCAAACTTGCCAGCTTATCTTTATTTATTACGAGAACAGTTCAATGATTATTTGAAAAGAATTGAAAACACAATAAAACTTATTGCACCATTCTTTGAAAAATTTCAATTAGAACCTTCAGCATTGAATAACGAAAAAATTCGTCTTGAATGGAAACATTTCGGCTCAGACAAATATTTTAATGCAAATCATTTGTCCGATGGAACACTTAGAATGATCTGTTTTATAACTCTATTATTACAGCCAAATCCACCCGACACAATAATTATTGATGAACCTGAGTTAGGGCTTCACCCTGCTGCAATTGAATTATTAAGTTCGCTAATTAAGTCGGTTGCAAAAAAAGGTAAACAAATTATTTGTTCTACTCAATCGGTAACCTTCCTAAATCATTTTGAGCCGGAAGATATTATTGTAGTTGATAGGAATAACGGAGAATCACTTTTCAAACGGCTTGATAGGAATTCTTTAACTGAATGGCTGAATGAATATGCAATCGGCGAGTTATGGGAAAAGAATGTTCTTGGGGGTAAACCATAAATGCCTAAAAAAATTCTTGTTCTTGTTGAAGGACAAACAGAAGAAGGATTTGTTAAAAGGGTTTTATCAAATTACTTAAAATCTAAAAATATCTTTTTGATACCCATAGTTATAAAAACTAAAATAGAAGTTAGAGGACCGGATCATAAAGGCGGCGTAAATTCATATCAACAGGTAAAAAGAGATTTAAAGCCTCTTTTGAATGATACTTCCGCCGATATCGTAACCACAATGATAGATTATTACGCCTTACCTTCAAATTTCCCGGGATATAATATTCGCCCTAATGGTACATGCTATGAACGAGTCGAATATATGGAAGAACAGTTTAAGAAGGATGTAAATAATCACAAATTTTTACCTTATCTGCAGCTTCATGAATTTGAGGCTTTGGTTTTTGCAAGCGAAGAAAATATTCCTATAGCTTTTATAAATGAACCGGGTAAAATTAAAAAGATTAGTGCAATAAATAATTCTTTTAATTCACCTGAAGAAATCAATGAAGACCCAACTACCGCACCTTCGAAAAGATTAAAAAATATTTTCCCGGATTATGAAAAAACATTTCACAGCCAATTAATACTTAAAAATGTTAATGTAGATAATCTCAGAAAAAAATGCAGTCATTTTAATTCATGGCTTTGTAAGCTTGAAGAATAATTATATTTAGTCCACTCCTTTAATCCTGTGCCCACTAACAAAATTCTTAAGCAAAAAGAATTATATATTTTTATGCGGTTCAATTTTTTTAATTTGGGATCTTAATTATAATTCCGGTAATCGAGTTAATATTTTTTTAAGAACGTAAAAGTATTTTAAGTGTATGGAAACTATTCTTGAACAATTGGAATTAGGATAATCTATGCGACGATTACTTTACTTTTTTATTTTTCTTTTTTCCACATTATTTTCTCCTTCATTCGGCCAATTTAAACTGCAGAATGCGTTTCCTAATTTAACTTTTTATTACCCTGTAGGAATTACTTATCCCGGAGACGGAACCGACAGACTTTTTGTTGTTGAGCAATCCGGTGTTATTAAAGTTTTTGAAAATAACAGGAACACTTTAACAAGTAAAACGTTCTTAAATATAAGCAGCGAAGTGTACTTTAACAAAAGCGAATGCGGATTGTTAGGCCTTGCATTTCACCCTGATTATAAAACCAACGGGTATTTTTATGTTGACTACATTGCCGATAATCCTTTAAGAACGGTAATTTCAAGATTTAGTGTTAGTAAGAATAATCCCGACTCTACAGTTAAAAGCAGCGAAGAAATTATTTTAACAATTCCCCAGCCTTCTAACATTCATAACGGAGGCCAGCTTAATTTTGGTACTGACGGATATCTTTATATAGGTACCGGTGACGGCGGGCCGGAAGGAGATCCCAACAATAACGCACAAAACTTAAAGTTACTATTGGGAAAAATTTTAAGAATTGATGTAGACCATCCATCAAACGGAAATAACTACGGTATTCCTTCGAGCAATCCTTTCTACCTAAATTCCTCCGGCTACAGACAAGAAATTTATGCATACGGTTTTAGAAATCCCTGGCGGTATAGTTTTGATCCCGTTACCGGGTTGTTGTGGTGCGGGGATGTTGGGCAAAATACATGGGAAGAAATTGATTTAGTTGCAAAAGGGAAAAATTACGGCTGGAATTGCTATGAAGGATTTCACCCATACAACACTAACTGCAGCGGCGGTAATTTTACTTTCCCGGTTTTTGAATACGGACATACAAACGGTAACTGTGCAATCATCGGCGGATTTGTTTACAGAGGTAAGCAAAGACCGGAGTTGAGAGGCAAGTATATATACGGTGATTACTGCACGGGAAATGTTTGGCAATTTCAATTATCCGACAGTTCAAACTCAATTTCGGCAAAAGTTCCGACTCAAATTTATTCTTTCGGCGAAGATATGAGCGGCGAACTTTATATCGGCGGGATGGATAATAATATTTATGAATTTGTCCCTGCCATTTCCTCTCCTTCGGACTTAAGCGGATCAATTTCCGGCAACTTTAGAATTAACTTAACATGGAAAGATAATTCAAATAATGAAACGGGTTTTATGATCCAGAGAAAGAATTCAACAAATATTTTTAAAACAATAGGAACAGTTCCGGCTAACCAGACTAACTACAACGATACTGTTTCTTACAGCGGGAACTATGTTTACAGAGTGATTGCTTTTAACGATTCGGCAGTGTCCGGCTATAGTAACGAAACATCAATTATAATAACTTCAGTTCCTGTTGAAGTTAATAACATAAGTTTAAATTATAGGCTTATGCAGAATTATCCTAACCCCTTTAATCCTGCAACAACAATAGAGTATACCATTCCTTCCGCCGGATTAGTTAAGATTGAAATCTATGATGTATTCGGAAGAATAGTACAAACGCTGGTAAACAGCAGAATGGCTCCGGGAATACATAAAATAATTTTTAACGGTAATAAACTAGCAAGCGGAGTCTACTACTACAGAATAGTTGCAGGCAATTTTATTCAAACTAAAAAGTTTGTACTGCTCAAATAAGATATGGTTAATAGTTATTCGTTAATTGTTACTGGTTAATCGGAAAAGGTAGTACCATTAACGATTAACTAAAATCTTAACCTAATAAACACAAAAATGACAAATAATACTATAAAGTTATTTCCTTTGCTTTCACAAACGGAAACTTTAATTCTTCTGCTCTATTTTTATTTAATGATTCATTCAATTTTTTCAAATCATTATTTCTTAAAGCCGACCATTCTTTTTTTACCTTAGTGAATTTTTTATTTAATGTATTATAGGCAGAAATCATCTGCTGCGCCGGTTCTCGGTCTGCACTTAGAACAGGTCCTTCCAAACCTGCAAACCCTATCATGTTTATCGTTCTGTCTAGTTTTGCAACTTTACCCGCAGCATCCTTTATATTTGATTTTAACTCGTTATTAATCTTTTGATTTTGTTCAAGGCTTTTTAATTGAGCATTAACGGTATCTATTAAATTTGCCATATTATATTGCTGGGAAGCTGCATTCCAAATTTTTACGGCCAGGTTTAACTGATCATTTAATGCTTTATTAGTAACCTTAACTCTCGGATCCATTTTTACGTTTAAGGTTTGTGTGTATGTCTTCCCGTTTACAACTAGCTTAACCGAATAATTACCCGGCAATACCATTGGCCCTTGCGGTTCCCTAATCGTTCCCTTACCGGCAATTGCGGCAATACTGTAACGGTAATATTTTGTTGGAGGAGACGGATAACGGAGATTCCAGACAAACCGGTTTATTCCGGCATTGGTTGTAAGCGGCTTAAATTTTGGCAGCCACCACGTCATAAAATACGGCTGGTGCAACGGCAATGCCGGTTTATCGCTGCTGGAGAAACTGCGGACAAGATTTCCTTTTTGATCATAAATCTTTAGAGTAACAGATCCGGCAGGTTGCAACTGCAAATAATAATTTATGATTGCACCGGCTGGAGGGTTTTCTCCGTGAGGAATTTCAGGTGGGAGAGGTGTATCATGACTTTCACTCCTTCTTATACGAATTGCGACTTCCGGTTTAAAAAGATGTGCATTTTCATTTAGAATTTTTTCGCTCATTTGTCTTAGCGGAGTAATATCATCAAGCACCCAAAATGCCCTGCCGTGTGTAGCGGCAATTAAATCATTATCATGTACTGCCAAATCTCTTACCGAAGCAACAGGTAAATTTAATTGAAGAGGCTGCCAGTTATCGCCGTCGTTAAACGAAACATAAACACCTTCTTCCGTTCCTGCATAAAGCAAACCTTTCTTATAAGGATCTGCACGTACTACGCGGACAAAAGAATTTTTAGCAATGCCTTTATCAATACGCGTCCAGTGTTTGCCGAAGTCGGTTGTACGGTATATATAAGGATTAAAATCATTCAGTCGATGCCGGTCAACTGCTGCATAAACAGTTTTAGAACTAAACGGAGAAGCTTCCAAAATACTTATTTTACTCCAAGGAGATACTGCAGGCGGAGTAACATTCTGCCAATGCTTTCCGTAATCTTTAGTTAATTGAATTACACCGTCATCCGTACCAACCCAAATAATTCCGGCTTTAACAGGCGAAACAGCAATAGTATAAATTACTCCCCATCCTATATGTGAAGAATTATTTTTCATTTCTGCATTGTTCGAATTTTTCCCGGTTAAACCTGCTCTTGTTAAATCCGGACTGACCTCTTTCCAGTGTAATCCTCCGTCGGTTGTATTAAGGAGGACTTGAGCGCCGTAATAAAGACTGTTGTGATTATGCGGATCAAAAGTAAGCGGAGAGGTCCAAGTAAATCTTAATTTTTGTTGTGAAATCGGTTTGCCGAATTGTGCTAAAAGTGAAGGCGAAATATCTTGTGTTTGTCCTGTTATGCGATTAAATCGGGACAAACCGCCGTAAGTATCTCCGCCGTATATTATATTCGGATCGGAAGGATCGGGAGCTATATAACCGCTTTCACCGGCATTTACGGAATGCCAGTCTCTAAAAGTAATTTCGCCGTAATCGCTTCTGCTTGTAATTGAAACGCTGCCGCAGTCCTGCTGAGCTCCGTAAATTCTATAGGGAAATTCATTGTTAACAGCTACATGGTAAAACTGTGCGGTTGGCTGATTATACCAACTGCTCCATGTTTTTCCTCCGTCCAAACTAACGCAAGTACCCTGGTCGCTTGCTTCAATTAAATGATTATCATTTTTCGGATCGATCCACACGTAATGATAATCGTCTCCGCCGGGTGAACCTTTTATTGCCGTAAAAGTTTTTCCGCCGTCGGTAGATTTGAAGATTGACCTGTTCGGAATAAAAATATTTTCCGGGTTCTTAGGATCAACAAATACTCTTCCGAAGTACCACATGCGTGTAATAATTTGCGGGTTATCGCTTTTTAACTGCCAATGCATTCCGCCGTCATTAGAATAATAAAGACCGGAACCTTTTTTGAGTGCCTGGATAAGTGCGTAAACTTTTTCACCGTGCGAACCGTGAACAACCGAAAGTCCAATACGGCCGTAAGATCCGGCAGGCAATCCGCTTCCTGAAATTTCTTTCCATGTTTTACCTTCATCCGTAGATTTATATATGTTGCTGTCAGAACCTTCATCAGGCGGATACTGGCTCCATGGAGTTCTATGAGCCTGCCATAAAGATGCATAAACAACATCCGGGTTTTCAGTATCCCATGAAAGATCAATTGCTCCGGTTTCATTATTTTTATATAAAACTTTCTCCCATGTCCTGCCGCCGTCGGTGGTTCTAAAAATACCGCGTTCATTATTTGCAGCATAAGCATGTCCTAATGCGGCTACCAAAACAATATCAGGATTTTTAGGATCAATAAGAATTTTACCAATGTGTCTTGTATCTTCCAGTCCGAGGTGCTGCCAATGTTTTCCCGCATCGGTAGATTTATAAACTCCGTCTCCATAAGTAATATCGGAACGCATATCTGCTTCGCCGGTTCCTACATAAATAATGTTCGGATTGGAAGCAGCTATTGCAAGCGCACCAATTGAAGGATTCATCTGACCGTCCGAGATTGGTTCCCATGTAAGTCCGGCATTGGTTGATTTCCATACACCGCCGTCTACCGAACCGAAATAAAATGTTGACGGCTGAGACGGAACTCCTGCTGCGGCAAGTGCACGCCCGCCGCGGAAAGGACCGACAAGTCTCCATCGCATTCCGTTAGATGAACTATCGGATATTACCGATATTTTAGAAGAATTAGTTGCGGTATTCTTCGGGAATACAAAAGCCAATAATAAAAGTAGAACGGATGCCGCAGATAAAAGTTTAAGTAAATGAAACCGCTTCATTTTTTCTCCTTCATTATTAGGAAATAGAAAACA
>JBJKQP010000228.1:0-6100 GCA_046705105.1 Ignavibacteriaceae bacterium
TTATTGCATTTTTGTTTGTTCCCGTTTCGCTTTCATTATTTTTTAAATTTCGCAAGCTAAAAGCCGTAAAAAAAGGTACTACTTTTTCTTCACGAATTAAAAAAATATATGAAATTATAATATCATGGATTGTTCTTCATAAAAAAACCGCCTTAATTTTCGCAATATGGCTGTTTGGAATACCTGTTTGGCTTTTACCTTCCGAAATAAATACCTCTTCCGGCTTAGCTAAAACTTCGCCTGTTGTAAATGAAATAGCAGGAATTTACAACTCAATTTTCGGGAGCGACTTTTATCAAAATATAAAGCCGTATGTTGATTACGGGCTTGGAGGGGCATCCAATTTATTTTTTCAGCATGTTTACAAAGGAGAGCTATGGAACTTCGGAACGGAAACTTATCTTGTGTTTTCCATTTATGCACCCCAGGGTACTCCTCCGGTACAAATAAATAAATTTACCAAACAGGTAGAATATCTTCTTCTGCCCGATATGAAAAGTATAAAAAATATTACAACCAGGGTTTACTCGGACTATGCAAGTATAAAGGTAAGCTTTTCGGATTCCGTTGCTATGTCAGCCGTTCCCTATATAATTAAAAACAGGTTGACAAGCATTGCAGCCCGGACCGGAGGCTTTACGGTAAGCGTTGCAGGTTTCGGCCAGGGTTATTATTCCGGCGGAGGAATGGCTCCAAGCTACACTATTCAAATTCTTGGCTATAATTATAATATGGTTAAGAACATCTCAAAAGAATTAAGTGAAAGGCTGAAACAAAATCCCAGGGTGGATAATATTCAAATAGACAGACTGCCGTGGCAGACGCAAAGCTACCAGGTGGTTGCTGATATTAACAGACTGAACCTGAACAGATACGGTGCAAACGTGGCAGATTTTGTACGGCAATTTTCTCCCAATGTTTCTACGGATTTATCGAGCCTGCCGGTTTTAATAAATAATGATCCGGTAAGAACAGTAATGAAATTCAGTGATTATAATAAGACTTCCTTTACAAATCTACCTTCAAAACAAATTTCATTGAATTCCCAAAAAACACGTATAGGTGAATTTGTAAATCTAAAAGTTGAGCCTGTTATGCCTGTTATTCAAAGAGACAACCAGCAGTACTCAAGATATGTAACTTTCGATTTTAAGGGACCGTATCAGTTCGGTAATGACTTTACTAATGAGGTAATAAAGTCTTTTTCATTTCCGCCCGGCTATGAAATAAAAAGACCTAATTACTTTTTTATGTTCGGTAAAAAAGAAACTCTGCCGCTTACTTTGCTGGGACTGCTTTCCGTACTAATAGTCTTTATGGTTACCGCTTCATTATATGAATCGTATAAGAAACCGTTTATAATTATATTGTCGGTTCCCATGTCCTTGATAGGTTTATTCGGTATTTTTTATTTTGCAAATGCCAATTTCGGAAGAGGTGCTTACGCATCGGTTTTGTTTCTTGTAGGACTTGCTGTAAACAACGGAATTTTACTTGTGGACCGGATTGCGCAGGTGGAAAAACAGCCCGGGGTAAATAATAAAAAGGAACGTGCAAAAGTAATAGCCGGTTATGCATCGCAAAGGCTGCGTCCTATTTTAATGACGGCTTTAATTACATCCGCCGGCTTTTTGCCCTTTGTTATAAATGCGGATATATATTCGTTTTGGTATACGTTTTCTCTTGGTATTATAGGAGGTATAGCAGTTTCAACATTCATGATTCTTTTTATAATGCCTGCTTTATATGAACTAATTGGAAGGAGTAGGTTAAGATAATGTTACAATAATATTGCTTTTACAGAGGAAGCTTATGAATTAGTGCAAGTATGAAGATATTTTAGATTAACACAATAGAAACTGAGATAAACTTTAAAGTTACTACCGTTGTAGACGGTAAATTATTGGTGTGCCGGGCATGCAGTAGGGCTAACGGGTGCGTTCCGAAAGGAACAAGTCCCCAGGGAGTCGAGTCGACCGAAATCCCATAGCCGAAGCAGGGGCGTCCACCATGAGATGTGCCGAAAGGCATTCCATTGGGAGAATCTGAAGGAAGTGTAAGGTTGCGACTTGTCGGGATTGCGACGAACAGAAACCGGATATTTGATTCCGGTGCTTTACAGGTATTTTGATAGAATAACAAATTCAGCAACAGAAAAATGATTTTATAATATCACCCCTTCGGGCTTAGGAAAAGAGAAGAATATTATTATGGTAAAAAATTATAATACAATGTCGGGACATGAATTATTTTGAGAGTTTGAAATAAGATGAAAGGAAATGCCGAAGGCATGGAATTATTATTGCCCAAAACGAAGAGAAGCAACAAAAATCCCGAAGGCATGAAATTATGATAAAAATGAAGGAAATAATCGGAAATAAAATGCCGAAGGTATGGAATTATTCTAGAAAATTCTAAAATGATCGATAAAAAGAATGCCGAAGGCATGATATTATTATAGAACAATAGATAAAAAATAAAATTATAAATTCCGAAGGGATGACATTATTATAGAAATGGAAGAAAAAACCAGACCCAAAACGCCGAAGGCGTGAAATTATTCTAGAAAATTTTCAATGAAATCAATTGTCAATCCTCTACGAGGATTCGAGTTTCTGTCGCTCTTTTTTATTACAATAATTTTTTCTCTCTACGAGGGAAGGAAAGGAAATATTGCAAGCAATAATTTGTTATAGGTTATATCTAATCGTAACATAACATTAGCTAAAATACATTTTAATTTTTCTATCGTCGTTGACGATATATTATTGTAAAAGAGAAGGCGCCTTAGCTGACCGGAGATCCTCGTAGAGGATCAACAAAAGAGGCTAAAAAATTAGTCAATCCTTTACAAGAATTTGAGTCTATGTTATTAGTCCTTTTGTTAACAATAATATTTCATTCTTCAAAGGAATTAAAAATAATGTAATTAGAGTTATCAAATAAGGGTAAAATGAAAATGAAAAAAATTATTTATATAGTTTTAGGAATAGCAATTATCCTGTTTGCTGTTATTATAGTTAACCCATTTTCAAAAACAAATGATAAAAACTATAAACAGGATGACAACAGTTCCGGTATTTCCACAAACACGGCAAATGAGATTGAGTTCCCTGTAACCGCATCTGTTGTTAGAAAAGGCGAATTAATAACCTGGATAAACACCAGCGGATATGCATATCCTGTTCAGGGATATGAAATAAAGCCGAATATTTCCGGGCAGGTTAACACACTTAACGCCTTTAACGGTGAGGAAGTTAAAAAGGGCGATTTGTTATTTAAACTTGACGATGCAAAGTATAAACTGGATTTAGAGCAAGCCAAGAATAATTTGGTTAAAGCCCAGGTAGAATACGAGCTTCAAAAATCATATTCTCCCGTGGAGAGTGGTAACCTTACGGACTACAAACAAAAATTCGACAGCCTTAAGTCCGTTTACAACCGGGCTAAAAAATTATACAAGGATAATAAAATATCTTATGACGAGTTTAGTCGTATTGAAAGAGATTACGAAACATTAAAAACCGTTGTTACATTGAACAGGGAAGATGTAGTTGCAATGAGGAGCGGCTTAACTGATGCAACCATAAATTTTGAAAAAGCGGAAATGAATTTAAACTATGCAAATATTGCTTCCCCTATTTCCGGCCTGGTTGCCGATTGTAATATTTCTAAAGGGGACTACGTTGATGCCGGTAATCTTTGTATGAGAGTAATAAATATTACTAGCATAAAAATGCAATGCCAGGTAACCGAATCGGATCTCGTAAAAATTCACACCGGCGATCCGGTTGAGGCAGATTTTATTGCTCTTCCTAATAAAAAATTCAACGGCAGAGTAATTGAAGTTAATCCCTCAGTTGATTTGACAAAACGTACAGCAACAATTACAGTACTTTTAATTAATCCCGGTTTGTTAATTAAGCCAGGTATGTTTGCGTCCGTAAAGATCGGCACCCGCACATATTCCGATGTGCTGTTAATACCGCATTCATCGTTACTTGTAAGGGAAAATAGAACTCTTGTGTTTACAATAGGAAACGGACTGGCACTTTGGCAATACGTTACAATAGGATTAAGCAATGATGAATATTATGAAGTAAAAAAAGGATTGAAAGCTGGCGATACAATTATCGTAGGCGGTAATTATAATCTGGCGCACCAATCAAAGGTTAGAATTACTTCTATGCAAAAATACTGATGTTGTTTTAAGTATCAATATTAATTCACTGCTTTAATTTTTTCGTTACTTCATAAATCAATGCTGCAGTAATTCCCCATATCACTCCTTCACTTGTTTTATGAACAAATACACTGTGTTTTTTGCTTCACCAGGGTTTGGAGAACCTTTTGGAATGCTAAGTTCACATAAAATTGAGTTGAAATTTGCCTATCTAACTGCCGAACCGACCAGCCGTTACGGACGGATTCCGATTCGTATAACTTTCCTGCATTTTCTTCCTTTACGGATAAAAGTCTTACATAATGAGGTCAGGGCAAGGGGAACTCTTTTGATAATTCAGATTGTGACTTAAAAATATTCTTAAGTGAAAAAGATTTCGCAGAAGATGTCTGCGAAATTGTGTGGGATAAATAAAATAGACGCATTAATTCAAGATTTCTTTCGGAAAATCCTCCGTAAATTTCTTTCATGTCTGGTTTGGGGAGACCGGCTTCTTTACAAACATCAATTATTTTTAAGGTGCCTCCGCCACAAGCATCCATATACCTGCATTTGAAACAAACATCGGCAATAATGGGATTACAGAGCGGGAGGATTACTATTAATGTTTTGTAAATATAATAAATAAAAAAAATGGATTCTAGAAGGGCTTTTTTTTGATATGTAATAGAATTATGTGGCTTGCCGGAAAATACCGGCGCTTGGAAGAAAAATGGGTCTGAAACCTATGCTATTTCGTCATTAATTTTTATACCGGATTATTTAATTACGGACAATAGGCAATAGACCACAAAGGATACTAATAACATAGATTACCATAGATAAAAGTAAATTTTTTTTGAGTATAAATATATCAGTAGAACTAACGATAATTTAGATTTAAAACTACGTAGTTCTACGGATATTTTAGTTCTAAAACTACGTAGTTCTACTGATTTTTTTTACTTGACAATTTATTACATTGTTTACAGCTTACCAAGATTATAAAAGTAATTTGGATTTAAGGCGAATTAAAAAAATGAAAGGTTAAAACTTAATAATGAGCTCTAAAATAATATTTACATTACTAATAATAGCAGCACTTATTACATTCAATTCATGCAGGCATAACCCCGTTGGCCCATCGCAGCCGCAGCCGGGAAGAAGGGATTATACGTGGACAGTAGATACTGTCGTTAGTCCTGTAAATTACCCATACAAAACATTGTTGCGGTTATGGGCAAGTTCACCAACAGATGTGTGGGCTTCCGGAAATGGCGGGGACTTTGCAAAAGACATTTTTCACTATGATGGTTATAACTGGACTGCAAATGGTAAATTTGAAGACTATTCCTATGCACCAAATTCAAGTTACGGTTTTGGCTCAAATAATGTTTATATAGGGTGTGTTTCAGGCAGAATTTATCATTATAATGGCAAAAGTATGAAAGAAGTCACCGCTTTAACAAAAGGCGGACACAGCGATATTGTGTTCGACAATATGTGGGGAGACAACCCGAATGATCTTTATGCTACCGGTGCTTACCCGGATTCGCAAGGTTTATTCAATGGTAGCGCAATTGCACATTTTACAAATGACAAATGGACTATGCTTAACACTGACGGATTGAAAGGGATAGTTGAAAATCTATATAAAAACTTAATGGGTTATGAAGTATATTTACAGGTTATTAAATACAGCAATACTTATGATAGTACATTTATATATGTATACAATCAAGGAAAATATACTCAATTATTTAAAACTATTTGGGGAAACAATTGGGCAAGCATTAGTCTTATAAATGGTAAGGTCTACTTTATATTAAATAAAAAGATTGCAATCAGAAAAAACGGACAATTTAAGACTGTATTAGATTTAGAAAATACGAACTTTTACTATAACATCTGGGGCCGAAATTCTGAAGATATATTTTT
>JBJKQP010000229.1:0-8330 GCA_046705105.1 Ignavibacteriaceae bacterium
CATCAATATTAATATCTACGCTAAATACTCTCTGCATTCCCTGAATAGTTTTACCGCCGGGGCCGATAATTAATCCGATCTGGTCGGTATCAACTTTCATAGTTATCAGTCTTGGTGCAAGCGGAGAAAGTGAAGCGCGCGGTTCTTTAATTGCTTCTCCCATAATTCCCAAAATATGCATTCTTCCTTCGGTTGCCTGGCTTAATGCTTTTTCCATAATTTCAAAGGAGATGCCTTGTATTTTAATATCCATTTGGAATGCAGTAATTCCGTCTTGGGTTCCGGCAACTTTAAAATCCATATCGCCCAGGTGATCTTCGTTGCCTAAAATATCGGAAAGAATTGCAAACTGCTCACCTTCTTTTATAAGTCCCATTGCAATTCCGGCACACGGTTTACTTAACGGAACACCGGCATCCATTAAACCGAGAGAACCTGCACATACCGTTGCCATAGAAGATGATCCGTTAGATTCGAGTATATCCGATATTACCCTTACCGTATAAGGGAAAATATCTTCCGGCGGCATTAAAACTTTTAATGAACGTTCGGCAAGGTTTCCATGCCCAATTTCTCTACGACCAACACCCGTCATCTTACCTACTTCGCCCACGCTGAACGGCGGGAAGTTATAGTGAAGCATAAACTTTTTGGAATACTCGTCAAGCAAACCGTCGATTATTTGCTCGTCGCTTTTTGTACCGAGCGTTACCGTTGTTAAACTTTGGGTTTCGCCTCTTGTAAATAATGCAGAACCATGCGTTCTGGGCAGCAGACCAAGCTCAATTGTTATAGGCCGGATTTGCTTTGTATTCCTTCCGTCAAGGCGGATTCCTTCGGTAAGAATTCTGTTCCGCATTAATTCTTTTTCCATGTCGTGAAGAATTTCACCAATAACTTTTTCCTGTTCCGGATATTTTTCCGCCAGAGTTTCGTTTACATAAGTTTTTAGTTCTTTATTCTTTGTGCTTCTTTCATCTTTAGTAAGAACCGAATAAACTATTTCTTTGAACTTTTCGTTTGCAAGGTCGTAAACATCTTTTTTAAGATTTTCATCAACTTCAACCGGAACCACCTCGCGTTTTGGTTTGCCGATTTCTTCCTTGAGCTCAATTTGTATTTGCACAAGCTTTCTTATTTCTTCTTGTGCAAACTTTAAAGCACCGAGCAATTCTTGTTCGGTTATTTCTTTTGATTCTCCTTCAACCATCATTATGGAATCCGCCGTGCCGGCAACAACAAGTTCTAAATCGCTTACTTTAATTTGCTGAAGTGTGGGGTTAACAACGTAGTTTCCGTCAACACGTCCGATTCTTACTTCCGCCATCGGGCCGTCGAAAGGTATGTCCGATATTGTAAGAGCAGCCGAAGCACCAACCGCTCCAAGGACATCGGCATCGTTTTCACCGTCGTGCGAGAAAACAAATGCAATAACTTGTGTTTCGTTTTTAAATTCTTTCGGAAAGAGAGGCCTAATCGGTCTGTCAATTAATCTTGAGCTTAAAATTTCTTTTTCACTCGGTCTACCTTCCCTTTTTATATAACCGCCGGGGAATTTGCCGGCAGCCGAGGTTTTTTCCCTGTATTCAACCTGAAGCGGGAAGAAATCCTGATCTTCTTTTGCTTCTTCGTTAGCTACTGCTGAAACCAACACCATAGTATCGGCGTATCTTACCATAACGGCACCGTTTGCCTGTTTAGCGAATCTTCCTGTTTCAATAGAAAAAACTTTTCCGCCGATTTCAACTTCTTTTTTGACTGTCATTTAATTTCCTTTACTTCCTAATGTTTAATTCTTTAATTATTGCTCTGTATCTTGATATATCTTTTTTTGCAAGATAATCCAGCAATCTTCTTCTTTTACCTACCATCATCAACAGTCCACGTCTGGAATGGTGATCCTTTTTATGAACGTTAAAATGTTCGGTTAAATCGTTAATTCTTTTTGTTAAAAGTGCAATCTGAACTTCGGACTTACCCGAATCTTTTTCGTTTTTACCAAACTGCTTGACAATTTCAAGCTTTTCTTCTTTAGTCATTTCTAACCTTTATTTTTTTATACGATTTAATCCCAGAAAAAAAACCGGGATCAATTAATTAAAAATTCTGTTATACTGCCGGCTTAAAATTTCCTGCCCGGCTTCTTTATCTTTTTTCATTTGAGCAACAAGCTCTTCGGCGGAAGAATATTTTTCTTCGCCTCTAATTCTTTCAACTACTTTTACTGTAACTTTTTTGTCGTAAATGTTTTTATTAAAATCAAAAATATATACTTCGGTTGTTAGATGCCCGTCGTTGTAAAACGTCGGCCTCTTTCCTATACTCATCAAGCCATGATGTTTTTTACCGTCAATAGAAGCTTCAACCGCATAAATGCCTATTGCCGGTAAAAGCTTGTTAACATTTTCCATTTTAATGTTTGCAGTGGGAAATCCCAGCAGCCTGCCTCTTCCGTCTCCTTTTATAACAGTTCCGGAAAAGCTGTAATACCTACCGAGGAATAAATTTGTTAGCTGCATGTCCCCTTTCATAAGGGCATTTCTAATTTTTGTACTGCTTACATTTGTACCTTTCAAATTTACAGCATCTACGGTAAAAACTTTAAATCCGTATTCCGTACCCAATTCTCTTAAGGTACTTTCATCTCCGCCTCTGCCTTTGCCAAAGTGATGATCGTATCCTATTACAATTTCATTTAAACCTATTTTATCAATAATATAATTCTTAAAAAATTCCTCGGAATCCAGCATGGAAAATTCTTTCGTAAACTTTATTATCAAAAGGTTTTGAATACCGATTTCTTCAAGAATATCAATTTTTTCTTGAAGGGTGTTTAATATCTTAATTCCCTTGCCGCCGGAAACAACACTTCTAGGGTGCGGATCGAAAGTAATCAAAAAGCTTCTTCCGCCTAATGCCGAAGCCCGCGCCTTTACTCCCTCAATTATTTTTTTATGTCCTAAATGAATGCCGTCGAAAGTACCCATTGTAACAACGGTATTTTTATCCTTTTTTACTTCCGATAGGTTATTAAATACTTCCATAACAATATTTTATCTAAACAAAAGTTTGTTAATATACATTTTTTTACCATCAAAAAGAAATAGTAAGATCACGAAACAGTATGGAAATTCATTAAACTTCTGCAATATTTTGCCTACAAGCATTTAATTTTTCCGCAAATTCGTCCACATTTATTGCATTTTCAACCGAATAACTACCGATTTTAGTACGTCTTAGCCTGCTCAATATTCCTCCGCAGCCTAGCTTTTGTCCAAAATCGTTTGCAATAACTCTTACATATGTTCCCTTTGAACAAACAATTTTAAAATGAACCTCCGGCAAGGCTACTTTTATTATTTCGAATTTTGAAACAATAACCTCCCGCGGTTCTCTTTTAACCGACTTTCCTTTCCTCGCAAATTTATAGAGCGATTTACCCTGGAATTTAACCGCCGAATACATTGGCGGGACTTGCATTATTTTTCCTATAAATAAATCACGAACTCTTAAAATATCTTCACCGGTAATTCCTTCAACCGGAAGTTCTTTAGTTATATCGGTTTCCAAATCCATTGACGGAGAAGACTTGCCGAGTAAAATGATTCCGGTATAAGTTTTTTCCTGTGATTGATAGTTATTTATTTCCTTGGTCATTTTACCGGTGCAAAGAATTAACAAACCGGTAGCCAAAGGATCAAGAGTACCGGCATGACCAACTTTCCTTACTCCGGCAGCCTTCCTTATTTTATGTACAACTTTGAATGACGACCACCCGGCAGGTTTATCGACAAGCAATACTTCACCGGATTGAAAATCCAAATTTGAAAAATCAACCGTTTCCTTTGTTATCATTCTCGTGAATTTGTTTTATTAGTCCTTCTATCTTCTCAACGTAATCTAGTGTATCATCTATAAAGAATTTCAATTCCGGCACAAACTTAATTCTTATTCTGGAAGCAAGTTCCGACCGGATAAAACCGGAAATGGATTTGATCTTTTCCAGTGCAGAATCTCTTTTATCTTTTTCCAAAACAGAAATATAAACTTTCGCAATTTTAAGGTCAGGGCTTACCTTTACGGAAGTGACGGTAATAAATCCGAATGAAGAATTATGAAGTTTATCCGGCAGTTTGTATAAGAAAATCAAACTAATTTCTTCTTTTATAAGATGTTCAACTCTATCAATTCTATGTGTCATATCCTCAACTCCTTTAGACGATAAACTTCGGCATGAAGCATTACTACATTAAAAGTTCAGAGTAGCCTCGCAGGCCGTTTCATCTAAGCTAATTTCTTCTTTGTTTCTACAATTTTAAACGCTTCAATAATATCACCGGACTTTATGTCGTTAAAATTGGCAATGTTTAGTCCGCATTCATAACCTGAATCGACTTCCCTAACATCATCTTTAAATCTTTTTAAAGAACCTATTTCTCCTTCGTGAATTACAATTCCGTCTCTTATTAATCTTACTTTGCTGTTTCGCGAAACTTTTCCGTCGGTAACATAACATCCCGCAACTGTTCCGAATTTCGGGACTTTAAATGTATCTCTAATTTCAAGTGTAGCAGTTACTTCTTCGGATATTTCAGGAGAGAGTAATCCTTCCAATGCCAACTTAACTTCGTTTATTGCATCGTAAATAACATTGTATAACCTTATATCAACTTTTTGAGTTTCCGCAAGTTTCCTTGCGTTAAGATTAGGCCTAACATGAAAGCCTATTATAATTGCATCGGAAGCGGAGGCCAGCAGAACATCACTTTCCGAAATTCCTCCCACGCCTTTATGAATAACCTGCACAACAACTTCTTCATTGGAAAGTTTCATAAGCGAATCGGACAGAGCTTCTACGGAACCGTCAACATCACCTTTTACAATTAACGGAAGTTCTTTAACTCCTCCGATACTAATTCGTTTGGCAATATCGTCGAGAGTAAGATGATGTACCTGCTTCTGATCCTGTTCACGTTTAAGCTGTTGCCTTTTTAATGCAATTTCTCTTGCCATTTTATCGGAATCTACAACCACAAAGGTTTCGCCGGCTTGCGGTGCGCCTTCGAGTCCAAGCACCTGAACGGGTGTGGAAGGAGGAGCATCCTCAACTTTGTTTCCTCTTTCATCAAACATTGCTCTAACCTTACCCTGGTAAATTCCGGCAATAAAAGGATCACCTATATTTAAAGTTCCTTTTTGGACAAGAATTGTTCCCGTAATTCCTCTTCCTTTATCAAGTTCCGATTCTACTACCACACCGCGGGCCAAACGATCCGGGTTGGCTTTTAAATCCAGAATTTCCGCTTCAAGCAGAATCTTCTCCAATAAAACATCAACGTTGAGCCCGGACTTGGCAGAAATTTCGATGCATTGATATTTACCGCCCCAGTCTTCAACTAAAATATTCCTTTCAGCCAACTGTTGTTTTATTTTTTCCGAATTTGCGCCCGGCTTATCAATTTTATTAATTGCTATTACTATCGGAACATTTGCGGCCTGTGCATGATTTATAGCTTCTACGGTCTGCGGCATAACAGCATCGTCTGCGGCAACAACAAGCACAACAATATCCGTTAGCTGCGCACCGCGTGCCCTCATTGCCGTAAAAGCTTCATGTCCCGGGGTATCCAGAAAAGTAATATATTTTCCTTCGCCCACATCAACTTTATAAGCACCTATGTGCTGGGTAATTCCGCCGGCTTCTCCGGCAACAACGTTTGTTCTTCTTATATAATCCAGAAGGGAAGTTTTGCCGTGGTCAACGTGTCCCATAATAGTAACTACCGGAGAGCGGTACTGCAATGTTTCGGGATCATCTGTTTTATCTTCCAGTGCTTCGGAAGTATATTCTTTTTGAAATTCAACTTCGAAGCCGAATTCATCCGCAACAAGTGTAATGGTTTCTACATCTAATCTTTGATTTATAGAAACCATAAGTCCCAGCTCAATGCATTTGGTAATAACATCACTAACCGGAACGTTCATTAAATTTGCAAGTTCATTAACAGCAATAAATTCAGTAACGACAATTTTATTCTTTTCCAGAGCTTTAAGTTCCTGACGCCGTTCTTCTTCTGCTTCGCGTTCTTTTCTTTTCTTTTTTCTCAAAGTTGCGCGTTCGGATATTACGGAATCGTCCATGCTTAAAAGTGTTTTCCTAATTGCTTCTTTAACTTCCTTCTGATCTATTTCGAAACGCTTAACACGTTTTTTCTTTTTAGTGGGAACAGCTTCATCCGGAAATTCGGAAGTTTTTTTCTTAGGTTTAGGTTTCTTTCTCTTTTTAGGAGCCTCGCCTTGCTGGGCAGCTTTGCCTTCCTTACCGTGAACAGCTTCTTTCTTTTCTTCTTTTCCTTTTTCCTTTCCGGCTTCAAGGTCTATTTTGCCTACAACTTTTAATCCCTTTTTACGGGCTGCTTCCTGTTCTTTAGGAGAAATAAATGTTTTCTTCCCGGCTTTTACTTCTTTAGGTTTTTCCTCAACAGTTTCTTCGGTCGGATTTTCCATACCTTCTTCAATTTTAACGTTTTCTTCGCCGGATACTACTGTTTCCGCTTCTTCTTTTAAAACTTCATTGGTTTCTACCTTTTCTTCTTCTTTAACCTTCTCTTCAACTTCCGACTCTATCTGTTGTTCTTCTTTCTCTTCTTTTGATGTTTCTTTAACAGGTTCTTTAACAGCCTCAACCGGCAACGGTTCTTCTGCAACTGTTTCAGGTATTGTATCTTCTATTTTAACAGCCTTCTGTTCTTCTTTCTCGGATTTTTCGCCTCTCTTTTTATTAAACTCGGCAATCTTCTTATAATGCTTTTCGGCTTTCTCAATGTCCTTCTTAAAATGATCATTTATTTCCTTCAACATATCGTCCGTTAAAAGGGACATATGGGATTTTACCTCATGGCCTTTCTTGCGCAAGAATTCCATTAGGTTCTCCGCCGATAAATTATATTCTGACGCTAATTTATAAACTCTAACTTTTTTAGTTTTGGTTTCGGGCATAATTTCCTTACTTGTTTATTTTAGCTACTCTTCTTCTTCTTCAAACTGTGATTTAATTATTTCCAGTATTTCGTTTACTTTCGCTTCATCAAGACCTTCAATTTCCTTAAGCTTTTCTGGGCCGGCAGTAAGAACCTCAAGAGCAGTATCGTATCTGTTATTTATTAAGAGATCATAAATATCACTGCCGAGTTCTTCCTTAAGGTCGATCAATTCGATATCTTCTTCATATTCCTCAAACGGTTTTTCTTCTCTAAGGATTTCTATTTCGTAACCCGTAAGTTTCATTGCAAGCCTTATATTTACTCCGTTTCTTCCTACAATTAAAGATACCTGGTCGTTATCTGCGGTAACAACAGCTTTTTTAGAAATCTGGTCTACCATAATCTTCTTTAATTTTGCCGGAGCCAGAGCCTTTTGAATAAATACCACCGGGTCATCTGAATAATTTATAACATCAATATTTTCGTTATTAAGTTCTCTAACAATCGCATGAATACGTACACCTTTCATTCCTACACAGGCACCAACAGCGTCAATGCGGTTATCCTGAGATTCAACAGCAACTTTAGCTCTTTCGCCGGGTTCGCGGGCAATTGCTTTAATTTCTATAATGCCGTCATAAATTTCGGGAATTTCAATTTCAAAAAGACGCTGCAGAAAAGTATTGTCCGATCTCGAAACAACTATAACCGGGCCGCTTGTACTTTTCTTTACTTCTTTTACGATAGCCCGAATTGTCTCTCCTTTTTTATATCTCTCATAAGGAATTTGTTCCTGCCGGGGCAGTATTAATTCATTTTTATTATGGTTAACCAGGATATCGTTCTTCCTAATTTGATAAATATCACCTACAACTATTTCGCCGAGTAATTCTTTATACTCGTTATAAACTATATCCTTCTCAATTTCACGTATCTTTTGGTTAAGACCCTGCTTAGCTAAAGTAATAAGTCTCCTTCCGAATGACGAAAGTTCAAGATTTTCTACATAATCATCACCAACCTCCAACTCTTCATCATTACCGCGCATATTAACTTCTTTAATGCTAATTTGAGTATTGGGATCTTCAACCACATCAACAATTTCTCTTTCAAGAAATATTTCTATATCGCCGCGGTCCATATTTACAACTACATCGTACTTGGCTTCTTCTCCGTATTTTTTTCGTACAAGCATTCCGAATATTTCTTCAATAATAGCTGCGAGTACATCTTTATCAACCCCTTTTTCCCTTACCATTTGAGCAAAGGATTCAACGATATCTACGTTCATTTCTTAATTCCTCCGTTAAGAAAAACTAATTAATACTTTAGCTTTTATAATATTAT
>JBJKQP010000230.1:0-9753 GCA_046705105.1 Ignavibacteriaceae bacterium
AGGATCTACACTCCCTTCCGAGCCGGCTAAGTAGAAATTTTGTGCAGCGGTAGAATCCTTGTTTTCCGCAAATGATCTTTCCTGGTAATTCGGAATCATTTGCGCATGCAATGACTGAAATGCAAGCAAACAGAAAAATAGTATAGTTAAGTAAGTCACTCTGCATAAAACCAATCGCCGGAGTATTGGAATGTTGGAATTATGGAATATATGTACATACTCCATAATTCCATTACTCCAATATTCCGGGTGCTTGTTTAATATAAGTAAGTAATTTTTGGTTTTCAATTCTTGAATATTCTTATGTATGTTTTATTTTCAAACAATAAAAATTATGAAATAATTCCGTCACGTCAAATCTTTAATGTTATTTTCCTTAAGGAGAATAAACTAATAATTATTCCGATTACAGGACCGGTAAATATCAATATTAATATATATATGCCGTTACTAAAATTAAGGAACCGTCTTAAATCAACCAGGTTACCGAAATAATATATTACAAAAGAAAATACTACTAACGAAATTATCCCTGCAAAAAGTCCGGTAAAAAAACTATTTAGTATTATCGGCATTTTAATAGTAGACAGTTTTGCACCGACAAGTTTCATTGTTTCCAGTTCTTCATATTTAGTAGTAGTTATCAGCTTTACCGTACTGTAAACAATGTAAAGGGAAATTAAAAGAAGTATTGCGGTAATTATAAAAATATATTTTTTTAATCTATTAATTATGTCCAGAAGTTTGTATACAAATTCCTGCTGGAAGACTACGTCATCAACACCGGACATTCCGGAAATTATTTTAACTATCCTGTTTAACGAATCCCTTTCAACATAATTAGCTTTAAGTTTAACTAGAAAAGAAGCCGGCAGAGGATTGTAATCAAGTACTTTTTGAAAATCTTCGCCTGTTTCCTTAATAAAATTTTTTGCGGCCTGCTGCTTATCTATGTAAGCAACGGAACTAATATAATATTTATTTTTTAAAGTCTTTTGTAATTGTAAGGTTCCGGAACGGCCAAGTGAATCTGATAGAAATACATTTATGCTTACGTTTCTCTTTAATATTCTCTGGAAATTACCGGACAGTTGAATAGTGATAACGGAGGCGGTAATTAAGCAAACCGAGATCCCGGTTGAAACAAGGGAAAGGAAAAAAGAAGATTTTGCTCTTCCGATAAGTTTAAATGATTCTCTCAGCCAGAATAATATCATAAAAATGTAAAGCTATTTTTTTTGTAATCTTAAATTTAATGAATTAAAAGTTAGATTCATCAATCCACCTTGTAATCATCCACTTTTGTGTATCGGGATTTTTCCTAAGCGACATGTTTACCCTGCCGTCCAGCCTTATTACATCCGTAGGATTAAAAGTAATAGTAAGATTAAAACCCCTAATAATATTTGCAGTAGAGGAATCGCTGGAAGCTAGTACTATGTTGTTCCAAATAAGCGCCAGGTTTTGGGAATTTTGGAACAAGCCGTAAGTTGTTTTCATCTCTTCGTCTCTTCCCCAGGAAACATCAACTCCCTGATCGTAATCGTGGTAAGTAAAAATAAAGTCACCGGTAATTAATTGTCCGTATATCGATGTGTCTTTAAATGTGTAAGCATATTGAAAATTCTGAAACACGCCGTCAATAGTTTTTTGATCGGAAATTATAGAGGATGCATCCCCCGAACTTGTATCCAAAGCCGGTGCAAACGGGTTTTTACATCCGGCAAATATAAGCAGCAATAAAAAATATTTTAGATATCTTTTTTTAATAACTTATGCCTCTAATTTAAGTTCAAGTTTAAGAATAAGTTCAAGATCTTACGATCATAGTTCGGAGAAGCTGACAACCAAAGCATGCCATATGTAACTCTGGTGAAGAATGGTTAATTTTTAATAGTTCTTTGTTAATCGGATGCGGAGATACTATTAACCATCAACCATTAACTAAAATCTTAACCAAATTCGCGGATATCATTCAACCATGCAATTCATAGATCCATACATCTCTTAATACGTCCTTCCTTTCAATTCGCTCCAGCTTGGCAGGTTGCTGTTTTTGGAATCCTGCCAATAATATATGCTCCAAATTTCCCTGGAATCTCTAATCATGTTAAACCTTAAATCGCCTTGATAATTCTGCGGTAAATTAGGATCATTTGTCGGCACATTCAAGGAATAAGAAGCAGTATAAACCAGACTGTCTCCTTGCGGACTGTAATTTTCATTCGTTAAATTAAGTGTAATGGGAAGGTCCTGCTCAACTCTAGCTGCCATGTTGGTAAAATACTGCTCTTCGTTTTTTATTCCCCAGTTTTCCGATAAAGACGGAAACTGGGAAAGCGCACCGCTCGAAGGTGAAAACACAAATGTTCTTTGCGTAAAAGAATAATCCGATAAGCATGAAACGTAATTTTCAACATTTTTATCTTTAAGAGAATTTATGAGGTTTGAAATTAATATTTGCGGAGTTACGGCTTGCTGGTATTCAGCCCGCGGCTGGTTGGGTTTTTGCGCAGGTCTTGTAGAGAAAAGATCACAACCGCTTAACGTTAAGGCTAATAATATAAAAACACATAATTTCATTTCCGGGCAATAATAATAATTCTGGGCGAAGTTTCTAAGTCAAAAGAATTTCCACGAGAATCTCCAAAATACTTTACAATTTTAAATCCCGTTGATTCTAAGACACTAAACAATTCGCCTTTACTATACATTCTAACGGACTCATGATAATTTTTTTGGCTGCCGTTAAATTTAATAATTATTTGCTTGTTTACCCTAGTTCCTTGAATACTTCTTCTTTGAATTATTTTTTCATTACCGAAATCTTCAACCGATTCTTTTACCAGATTTTTTTCTATATATCTTGAATTAAAATAATCAAGGACAAAATATCCTTTCTCTAAAAGATGGTTGTATGCTACTTCAAAAATCCTAAAATTATCGCAGTCATCTTCAAAATAGCCAAAACTTGTAAACAGATTATTTACAAGCCTAAAATCCGAGCAAATTGAAAATTCTCTTAAGTCCGAACGTATAAAATCTATATTTAAATTTTCTTTTCTTGCCGCCTCTTTTGCAACGTTTAACAAGTTTCTGCTTAAATCCACAGCAGTAACCCGAAATCCTTTTTCGGCAAATAAAATTGAATGCCTGCCGCTTCCGCAAGCCATATCAAGTACTTTATCTTCTCGGTAAATTTCGATATTGTTTAATATTAAGTCAACCAGTTTTCGTGCATCGTCATTATTTCTATGACGATAAACATTTAAATACTCTTTTGTATCGAACCAATCTTTAAACCATTCTGCCATTATATCAATATTCTTCCTAAAACCGCTCTCCCAATAGTTGCTTCATCAGCAAATTCCAGATCACCTCCAATCGGCAATCCCCGGGCAATTCGTGTAATTTTTACGCCAAAAGGCTTTAACAATTTTGCAATATAAAGTGTAGTTGTTTCCCCCTCGGTATCCGGATTTAAAGCCAGTATTACTTCCTTTATATCTTCCGACTCAAACCTTTTAAGAAGCTCTTTAATTCTTAATGAATCCGCACCTACTCCGGAAAGCGGAGAAAGCACGCCGCCAAGGACATGATAAAGTCCGTTATATTCATTTGTTTTTTCAATTGCCAACACATCGCTTGCTTCTTCAATTACACATACTATAGAATTATCACGCTTTGGGTTTTTACATATTTCGCATAATTCTTCTTCGGCATAATTAAAACATCTTGAACAGAACTTAAGGCGGGTTTTCAAATCCTTTAAAGCTTTTACAAGATTATCAACATATTCATCATTATTTTTTAATATATGAAGAGCTAATCTTTGAGCGGTTTTTTTTCCGATACCCGGTAATTTGCTTAACTCTTCAATTGCTGCTAATAAAGGCTCGGCTATCTGCAATTTATAATCCCGGTATATTCAATCCAGGTGGAAGCATACCTTTAGTAACTTTTGACATTTCTTCTTCCGCAAGTTTATTTGCAGCCTGCAACGCTTTATTTACCGCTGCAACAACCAGATCTTCCAGAATTTCTTTCTCATCTGCTTTTATGACCTGCGGGTCAATCTCAACAGATATTAATTCTTTATTTCCGTTAGCAGTTGCTTTTATCATTCCGCCGCCTGCTTCTTCGCTTACGGTTAAATTACCAAGCTGGCTCTGTACCTTTTGCATTTCTTCCTGCATCTTCTGCACCTGTTTTAGCATTCCTTGCATTCCGCCCTTCATTAACTTCCTCCTGTCTATTTTATTCTACACTTTTTTATTTGTATATTTTTAATTTTCGTGCAAATATAATATAAACAATTGACTTTTTATACCTAATTTTCATAATTTCTAACGTAAAAAAATAATAAGAAAGCTTTGAACCAAAATAAGTTACAAAATAATCATCAACCGGATGATGAACCTATTAAAAGGGACCTGTCTTTAGATAAGCAGGATTATTTTGTGGTTGAGTACTTTGATTTTTATGCAAACAACGGAAGCAAAAAAGTAAAAGTGAAAGATTTGGGAGAAAAATTTGCTTCCATAAATTCATTTTTCCTGGATTACTTAAAAGAATACAATATACCCGCCGGATTTGTTAAGCCTCAGGATAAAACCTCTCTAAAGTTTATAAAGCACAAACGCTTTCCTTTTTATATAAAGATATTAAACGTTATAGACAAAAAAACTGCAAAAATTTTTAATACTAAAGAAAATGATTTGTTAAGCCTGCCTATTTTTGAAATCCATTACGGTGAGACCAAAGATTCATTAATTTCGGAGAGCCACTTAATTGTTTTCGATCTTTGTTCCTACGAAGATATTAAAATTATTTATAGAATTTGCTCAAAAGTTAATGCCGTTTTAAAATCATATTTTGAAAGACGCGGCTCTTACATGGCAGAAGTTTCTTGCATCTTCGGTAAATCAGAAGATAAAATTTTCCTCGTTGATGATTTTACACCTCATAGCTTAAAAATTATTCCGTTAAACAAAGTAGAAAAAGGAATAGATCCTTACAGGTTCAGCACTTCCGCAGAGATAAGGCATTATACCGATCACTTGTATAATATAATGAGTACCTAAAAAATGTTTACAAGATACGGATATTCTACTCTAAGCATTATTGCCATTATTACGCTAGTTTTAATTTTAACCGGTCTTTTCATTCAAAACAATTTTGTAAAGAGTGCATTAATTATTGTGCCTGTATTGTTTTTGTTATTTTCTTTTTATTTTTTTCGCGATCCTGAGAGAATTCCACCGGATAAAAACAATGTGGTTTTATCTCCGGCAGACGGTAAGGTATTATTTATAAAAGATGTATTGGATAACGAATTTATTAAAGAAAAAGGCAGGCAGGTTTCTATCTTTATGTCTCCGCTTAATGTCCATGTAAATAGAATTCCGGTCAGCGGTGTTGTAAATTATTTAAAATATTTCAAAGGTGAATATACGGCTGCATTTTCCGATAAAGCATCCGATAGAAATGAACGGGCAATATTCGGTATTGAAAATGAAAACGGCAAAGTTTTATTTACTCAGGTTGCCGGTTTTATTGCGAGAAGAATAATATATAATATAAAATTAGGTGATAATGTAGTAATGGGTAAAAGATTCGGGATGATTAAGTTTGGAAGCAGAGTGGATGTAGTTGTACCGGAGAATTGGCAGGTTAAAGTAAAGAAGGGAGATAGGGTGCTAGCCGGTAAATCAATTCTTTTCGAGTACGTTAAGTAAAAATGAACAGATTAAGAGTAACTCCCTCCGTAATACCCAATCTGTTTACCGCAATGAATATGTTTTGCGGGTACCTTTCTATAATTAATACCGCACAGGGCAAATATAATTATGCAGCATGGCTTATTGTAGTTGCAGCTGTATTCGACGCACTTGACGGAGTAATGGCACGCATGACAAACTCCAGCAGTGAATTGGGCGTGGAATTAGATTCATTATCAGACCTTGTAAGCTTCGGCGCCGCTCCGGCTTTTCTAATTTACCAAACTTATTTAAAGGATTTTAATTCGCTGGGAGTTATTATAAGTTCTTTACTATTAATTACAGGCGGATTCAGACTTGCAAGATTTAATGTACAGCTTGTAGGCTTCGATAAAACATATTTTAAAGGGCTGCCTATTCCAAGTTCCGCTATTACAATTGCCGCTTTTATTTTAACTTATTTCAGCAGCGGTACCGGCTTTGAGGAACCTTATGCTTCGTTTATTATACCTATCGTGCTTTTAGTTTCATTCTTGATGATAAGCACTATAAAATACGATACACTTCCAAAATTCAACAAAAAAGGGATAAAAGAAAAACCCGTACAATTTATTTTTGTAATCTTATCAATAATTGTCCTAATAATTACTTCGGGTAAGGCGCTATTCTATATATTTATTTTAATCATTCTATTTGGTATTTTTAGGCATATATATTATTTACTTTCTAAAAAGTTCTAAGAACAATTTTCTAATCACCTAACTTTCACTAATAAGTTATCAAGGATTTTTAATTTGTATAAAGCAAAAGTATTGGTAAAACGAAAACCTTCGATTTTAGATCCGCAGGGCAAAGCAGTAGAACAAGGAGCTTTTCACCTGGGATTAACAAATATAAAAGGAACCCGAATAGGAAAATATATTGAGTTCCTTGTGGATACAAAAGACAAAACCGAAGCGGAAAAAGAAGTAAAAGATTATTGCAGCAAACTGCTTTCCAACCCGATTATGGAAGATTATGAATTTACTCTTGATTCCGCAGATGTGGAGAACGGGAAGTAATATGAAACAGAAATTCGGGGTTGTGGTTTTTCCCGGTTCAAACTGCGACCATGATGCATATTATGCACTAAAAAAAGTTCTAAATATGGAAGTAACTTTCTTATGGCATAAAGAAACGGATTTGCAAAGCAGCAATGTTGTAATATTACCGGGCGGTTTTTCTTACGGAGATTATTTACGCACCGGCGCAATTGCAAGATTTTCTCCTATTATGAATGCGGTAATTGAGTTTGCAGGAAACGGAGGAAAAGTTATAGGTATTTGCAACGGATTTCAAATTCTTCTTGAAGCCGGCTTACTGCCCGGAGTAATGATAAGAAATAAATCCTTGCAATTTGTTTGTAAAGATGTTTACTTAAAGGTCGTAAATAGGAATACAATATTTACAAACGATATAGAAACTAGTAAGATATTGAAAATTCCCGTAGCACACGGAGAAGGAAATTATTTTGCAGATGAAGATACGCTGAAATTATTAAACGACAATAATCAAATAGTATTTAAATATTCTTCCGGCGACGGGACAATAAGCGAAGACTTTAATCCCAACGGTTCTACAATGAATATAGCCGGCATAATAAACAAGACGGGAAATGTACTTGGAATGATGCCGCACCCGGAAAGAGCCTGCGACCCGGTACTCGGCAAAACCGACGGACAATTGATCTTTAATTCAATTATAAATAACGTTTTAAATTAGAAAAGGGAGGGAAAATGTTTAATCACTTAGGGCCCGGCGAAATAATACTTATAGTCCTTGTAATTTTGGTTTTATTCGGCGGTAAAAAAATCCCCGAATTTGTACAAGGCATAGGCAAAGGATTAAAAGAATTTAAAAAAGCCGTAAATGAAGATGAAAAAGAACCACCGGATTCAAAGAACAACAAAAACACAGAAGACAAAAATTAGTTTTGTATTTGAATTTGGGCACTTGTTTTTAATAATAAATTGATTAATTTATATCATAGTAAATAACGTATTTTTTATACAGGTGAAGAAATGTTTGACCAGATTGGATTCGGCGAAATTCTTGTTATAATGCTGGTTATCCTCGTTTTATTCGGGTCGAAGAAGATTCCGGATCTTGCGCAAGGGCTAGGCAAAGGTATAAGAGAATTTAAAAAAGCTATTAGAGACGTGGAAGATGATATTAAAGTATCTATAAACGACTCTGATAAGAAACACAGCGATAAACAAGCCTAGCAGCTCTGCATTGTTTTAAACTTTGTTTTTAACTTTTTTGTTTTAGGAAATTAAATGCTTGAAGATTTAAGCTTTGGAAAAATATTATTAATAATTCTTGTAATTCTCGTTTTATTCGGTGCAAAAAAAATTCCGGATCTTGCTCAGGGATTGGGTAAAGGGATTCGGGAATTTAAAAAGGCAATTAGGGATGAAGATGTTGATAACAAAACATCCGATGAATCCGAAAATAAAACCGAAAGCAAAGAAGTAAAATAAAATTTACAACCAATAGATGTTTTATTTTTAACCCGCTTATTTTAATTTTAAATAAGCGGGTTTTTATTTTTGTTAAATACTAAAGGAACTGTTTTGCTGCCATATAAAAATTTTTCACAAAAGCTCAGTTTAATAAAACAAGGAAAATTATCCTTATCCGACAATGTAAAATATTTCTTAAACAAGATAGATAAGAACAAACATTTAAATGCCTACAATTTTGTCTTTAATGAAGAAGCAATAAAGCAAGCTCAAATTGTCGAAGAAAAGATAAAATCCGGGAATAACGGAAAGCTTGCCGGAATGGTGCTGGCTGTAAAAGATGTTTTATCAATAAAAGATAAGCCTACTACATGCTCCTCAAAAATTCTAAAAGATTTTACCTCACTTTACACTGCTACTGCAGTAAAAAAATTAATTGATGAAGATGTTATTATTATAGGAAAGACAAACTGTGATGAGTTTGCAATGGGCTCTTCCAACGAAAACTCGGCATTCGGACCGGTTCTAAATCCTATTGATAATGAAAGAGTTTCGGGCGGTTCAAGCGGCGGCTCGGCAGCGGCCGTGGCTGCAGAACTTTGTGATGTATCTCTTGGAACCGATACGGGGGGATCTATTAGACAGCCTGCTGCATTTTGCGGTGTGTACGGATTAAAACCTACTTACGGAAGAGTTTCAAGATACGGATTAACCGCTTTTGCCTCTTCCTTCGATACCATTGGTCCTTTTGCAAATAATATAGAAGACATTGCTTTGGTGCTTCAAGTAATGTCAGGTTTAGATAAAAATGATTCAACATCTTCATCAATGCCAATACCTGATTTTACAAATAATTTGGAGTTAAACGGAACAAAATTAAAATTAGGAATTGCAGAAGAATATTTGGGAGAAGGGCTTTCACCGGAAATTAAAAGTGCAGTAGAAGAGGTAATAAATAAATTAAAAACTCAGGGCTTTGAAGTAGAAATAATTCATCTTCCGCATAATGAATATACAATTGCCGCCTACTATATATTAACAACTGCGGAAGCTTCTTCAAACCTTGCAAGATACGACGGTGCACGATACGGCTACCGCTCGGAAAATCCGGATTCTCTATTGGATATGTATAAGTCCTCCCGCTCGGAAGGATTCGGCAGCGAAGTTAAAAGAAGAATAATGCTCGGCACTTACGTTCTTTCAGCAGGTTATTATGATGCATATTACCGGAAGGCACAAAAAGTCCGCCGCTTTATAAAAAATGATTTTGACGAAGCATTTAAAAAAGTAGATATTATACTAACACCTACTTCACCTTCGGTAGCATTTAAGTTGGGAGAAAAGTCAAGCGATCCGCTTGAGATGTACTTAAGCGATATCTACACAACCTCGGCAAACCTTGCGGGTATACCCGGAATAAACATACCTATAGCAAAAAATTCAACCGGACTTCCCATCGGCATGCAGCTTTTTGCCAAACAGTTTGATGAAATGAATATGCTTAAGATGGCATACTATATCCAGGAAAA
>JBJKQP010000231.1:0-12112 GCA_046705105.1 Ignavibacteriaceae bacterium
AAGTTCTTAAATATAAGTCTCCTACCGAATGTCTTATTTAATTCAATAGCTTCAACAGAATAATTACTCATTAAAAATTACCGGTTTTCCTTTTTAAAATTTAATTATTAAAGATTACTAATTTTCCGATTTTAGTAGTGCTGCCTGATTTCATTACATAAATATATACTCCGGAAGATAATTTTTTATTTTGAGAATCCATTCCATCCCATATAATAACTTTTTTACCACTATCAAGGACAACTTGTCTGTAAGTTGAATAAACCAATTTCATAGATGAGGTATAAATATAAATATGTGCAGAATTAAATTGATCGGGAATTGCAGGTATTTTAATATATAGATCAGTATTGTTATATTTAAAGGGACTCGGGTAGGCAAAATTTGAATTTTGAGTAAAATATTTACCAGCTACAGCTATTTGATTATTAACAGTAGCGGCTAAAATCCAGAACGAAGGTTTATTTGTATTAAATTTCTCATAATACTGGAACTGGCCTAATTTAACTGCCCCCTCGGAAGGGGTAAGAAAAAGAGTATATTGGAATTTAGCAGATGAATCGGGATTCGAAATTCCACTTCCGATATCATCATTAGTAATTAACGCAAAAATTGTATCTCGATATCTACTATCATTATTATAATTATATAAATTTACAAACTGGATAAAATTATTAGTAACCGGATGAGTGTTAATGTTTACCGGTGGTATTTCCGGATTATTAATATTTAAATTATCTATTGGCTTTATCACCGGATAGTCTGAGGCATTTATAAAATGTTTATCATTATCTTCATCGCTTCTATAATTAGTAAAAAAAGTCCATATTCCAAATTTGTTAAATTGTTCGCCGAATGAAGAGTTATAATCCGAGAAACTATCTGAAATTGCTTTCAGAGCTCTTTCATTAGGCATAAGCTGCCACTGTTTTTTAATAATATCATAGCCGAAGTTATCTTTAAGAAAAATGTTCCAGATTGCCAATGCATATTCGGACAGACCTCCGTTTTCGCCAAGGCATGCTTGTGTGTTATTAAAATAGTAAGGGAGATATTGATAATAATCATGAATAGACGGATATACAAAATGCTCCATTGAAGTTGATGTTAATTCGTAAAAGAATTCATCCTGATCGTAACGGTCTATGTAATCTCCAATTTGAATGCTGTGGTGAAACTCGTGAGCCACAGTAACTCTGGCAGCATTTATACCGGTGGTATAAAAACCTTTAAAGCTGTTATCTATGGCCATGTATGAAGTATACCGCTGGTTGCTTTGGGGAATCAAGTTCTCCGGTGTAGTATAACCGTAAGTGTTACTCAAATTCAGAATGTAAATGTCGTATCTGTTATCGCCTCCGTTTCCGTTATCCGGCGGCGGCGGCGGATAACCAAGATAATTAACTTCGAAGTTATAAGCCGAATCCAATGCAATGGCTAAAGAATCTAGGCTGTATGTCGGTGCATTGCTTCCGCTTAAATCGTAATGAACACGGAAAAATCCGTTCGGAGTTACAAAGCTTGTATCGGTTTTCGGCCGGTCTAACAATAATTTTAATATAATTTTTTGTTTTGGAGAAAAGCTGTTAAAGTTCATTCTAATTTCATTTACAATACCAAATGCACATTTAATATGTGTTGTATCCGGATAAAGTAACGGTGCATTATTGGTCCCGGTTTGGTATCTTCTTATATGAAGAAATTCGTTATAAACAGAATCAAGATGAGTGCTTTTAATTACCTGTGCGGATGTAAGGGAGTAAAAAGATATAAATGTAATAAAGATTAATATTGATTTCATTCTCATAATTGTTTTATTGTTATACAGTAGTTTTTGCTGTTTGAATAAACAAGATGATATTTCCGGAAATTCAAATTTTTAACGAAAAAGTCGGAAATATTATTTACATCTGTTAACTTGGAAGCTATTAAATTTTTACCCTTATTTATAAAGTCCAGTTTGTCTATTATTTTTTTTGAAGGAAGGTAGACCAATAATCTTTTAAGGCCGTTTATTCTAGACTCGCCGAAAAATAATTGCACATCCTTTCCGATATTATAAAAAGGTACCGTATTTTTTTTTATTAAGTAAGTTGAACTGTAATTTGTAAAGACTGCAAAACTTTTTTTGCCGGTATTTATAAAACTTATCGTTGCATCCATATCGTTATTTAACAAATCACCGGTAAAAGAAAATGCCGACGATAATGTTGAATTGTTAAAAGTATATAAAGGCTCTTTTATATTCTGACCGTTATTTATACTAATCATATATAATTGTGCTTTGTCTCCGTTATTTTGCCAGTACACAATGCCGGGGGAATTCTTTAGTTTAATGCTGGGGCCAAATGTATCGGAAGCAATATTCGGGTAATTAGTAATTGTGTACGAAAAATTACGGTATTCCATTAAACTAAATCCTAATTCTTTATTTTGAGTATAAGCTAAATAAATATTATCAAATTTATTACCGGTTCTTTTAATTTTTAAGTCTTTAATTAATCCCGGAGAATAAATTGAAAGCTTATCGGCCGTATTATCCGCAAAATTAATTTTTACAATTTCAATTAATCTTTTGCCGGGTGAATAACAAAAAAATGTTTTTATTTCCGGCTCGGTATTGTCAACAATTATTTTAGTGTGGTTAGAAAACAAATTATAGGAATAAAAATATCTCGGAATACCCGCAGCATTTCTTACAATTAAATTTAAGGTAGTTGTATAACTGTCTACATAACATATATCGTTAATACCGTTATTTCCGGCATCAAAATAAGAGATGGCCGAAGGCCTTGCCCCCGTAGTTATATTTACACTATCGGATATTGAAGATAAATTTGTAACAGCATAAATTTTTCCTTTTGAACTTACGGAAGCAATACCTGTAATGAATTTACTGTAAAAGGGAATTATATCTTTAAGCCCATCCTTAAGAAGATATATCATTTCCGGGTAAAAACTGCTGCTGCTTTTTCCAAATATAACAGAGAGAATTCCCACTTCATTATTTATATAGGCAATATCCATCTTACCGTCATTGTTAAAATCCCCGGTAATAATTTTGTCCGGGTAGTATTTTGTCGGTATGGAAATTTGGTTATTGTATGAGGCAGCAAAATCACCGTACATTATATGAATTGAATCCCCCAGAACAAAAAGAAGGTCAACATAATTATCAAGATTTAAGTCAATTGCATGTAATTGGGAAATGGGCCCGTCTTCCCGGATTGTTCTTACTTTTTTAAAAACACCTTTGCTGTTATTATAATAGAATTCAAGTGAATTTGTCAGAGTGTTAAACGCTGCAATGTCGCTGTATCCGTCGTTATTCAAATCTGCAAAAACTGCTTGAGAAAAGTTGGCGTTACTTACAATCTTACGCGAATTTAAAACTGTACCTTTCCTAGAAATAATAGATAAACCGTTAAACGCGTCACCGGAAATTAATAATTCGTCCCTGCCGTTATTGTTAATATCGGCGGTACTTATATTTTTAGGATACGATTCAAATTTGCAGACACCGGACAAAATAGGCCTGCCTGAATGTGTAAAGGAATAAATACCTACAATTCTTTTCTGCCTGCAGGTAAATGCATATCTTTTAATTCTTTTATTTTCTTCAATCAAACTTTGAATATTTGTTATTTCCAGCGGGATTTTATAAGTCTGCGGCGGACCGAAGCTACCGTTCTTTTCACCCGGTAAAGAAATAATTTTATTAGTATCCGGATTGAATAAAACCAAATCGGTATAAGAATCGTTATTGTAGTTTAAAGCAAAAAGATAATTAAAATCTCGGTTCACATTAAAGCTGTTATAACGGCAAAAACCGTTTATAGGAACTTGTGAATAAATATTATTAGATAAAAAAAAAGCAAGTATTAAGATGTTAATTTTTTTTATCTCGGTTTTTAAGCCTTTTTTCCCTTCTCTCCAGTGCTTCTTCATACCTTCTTTTTTCATCTCCTGTTTCCGGAATTATACCGGTTGCTTTTACAGGGTTTCCGTTGTCATCAACGCAAACAAAAGTTAAATATGCCGAGTTTGTATGTACCTTAGTTCCTTTTCTGAATGATTCCGCAAAAACCTTAACACCTATTTCCATGGAAGTATTAAATACTCTGTTTACGGATGCGACTAAAGTTACTGCATCTCCCAAACTTATAGAATGACGAAAGTCTATCTTATCTACGGAAGCAGTAACGCAAACTCTATTGTTATGTTTAGCAGCACATAAAGCAGCACAAATGTCTATCCAAAGCATTAGCTGGCCGCCGAGAAGTTTTCCAAGCGGGTTTGTATTGTTTGGTAATACAAGCTCTGTTTTAATAATTTGGGATTCACTGACTCTTTTGGAATTTTGCATTATTTGGCTGCTGATAAATTTTCTTCTAGTTCGGATTTTGTTTTTTCAAGTTCTTTTACATGCGAATCGTTGGGATATCTTTGCATAAATTCATCAATTGCCGCCAAAGCTTCGTTGTTTTTCTTAGTAAGTACAAGCAAATTTATTTTTTTGTAAAGAGCTAATGGTGCATATTTGGTTTCATGGTAAGTATCGAGCAAAAAATCATAATAAATAATTGCTGCTTTATAATCGTTAAGTCTTGTATAAATGTATGCAGTATAATATTCTTTATGAGCCAGTTTATCGTTTAATTCAGCAATCTTTTTTTCTGCGATCGTCACTTTAGGGTTTGTAGGAAAGAAATCAATAAATGCCTGAAATTCATCAATTGCCTTATGCGTGTACTTTTGGTCTAGTTCAAAATACGGCGATAGTTCATAATAACAGTCGGCAAGCATATATTGTGCTTGCGGTACAAACTTACTGGCCGGCATATTTTTAATTAATCTGCTGAATTCATAAGCACCCAAAATATATTCCTCACGATTAAAATGGCTCATACCTAAGTAGAATTGGGCGCTGTCTACAACAGCATTTCCTGGGTATTGCAGGGTTATTGCCTGAAACTCCTTAATTGCTTCCAGGTAGTCTTTATTGTTATATAATTTCATTGCATAATCTAATCGCTGGCTGGGGTTCATTAAAGTTGTATTTACGGAACTGGAACATCCCCATATTCCCGTTAAGGCTATTAAAATAAAAAGGATATATTTCATTTGTTTAATAGTAATTTCCTTAAAAATTAAGATACAATTATAAATAAAATCTCTTAGGCATCAAAGGTAATTATCGCTACTTACTTCGTATTGTGAAAAACAATATTACGGCTAAAGCTGTTGCCCCGATTGCAATTACCGGTTCAAACAAACCGGAAAAAAAAGGTTCCGGCGGCAATTGACCATGTGTAAACGGAAAAGAAATATTCTCCATAGATTTTACTCTATTAACATTAATACTATCAGAATATGTGTATTTGAAATTGTGCATTCCGGCCCCGGAGTTAAGTACTATAAAATTACCGGCCAGAGAAATTTTACGGGGTATGTAAAAACTCCCGAATAATCCCTTTCGAAACATATTTCCGTAATCTACTTCAGCCTTATCGACCGTAAAATCTACAACGACGGAATTGTTTTTTGTATTGGAGTTTTGCTCTATTGTTTTTCCCTCAGATATGAATTTATTTAATATATTATTTTTTAAAACAGAATATTCTTTACCGAGGATTAAATTCAATTTGCAGTTCTTTTCGTTCGAAGGAATTTGCAATAATGCATATTGGGCTGCCGAATCTGCCAGGCTGTAAAAAATTTGCAAATTGGTTTTTGTCTGAGGGAATGAGAAACTAAGCGGGAGTAAATAAATAATTGAAAAGATAATTATTTTTTTTGATTTTTCTATTCGATTTAGTATTGATGATTTAATTGTCATTAATCCGGCCAAAAGGATTTGAAATTCTTATAAAGGATTCTCGATACTGGATTCTTGATGCTCGATTTTCTATCCGGTATCGAGGATTGAGCATCGAGTAATCGAATCTGGAAACATAATTCTTAAAACAAAAAGCAAATAAATCCATTATTAACATGTAATTAATTAATCAATTTAAAAATTAAATAAACGCTTTTCATTTATCAAGGTTAGCATAGGTTGTGAAAGCTTAAAAATTATAATTAAATTTAATCGATAAAATTATAAAAAATTTTCGGAACGATAAATTGTCTTGCCTTTATTTTAAATTATAGTTAAATAAGTACCTGAATTTTGGGAAATTTATGAAGAAAATAACAAGTTTCATTCTAATTGTTGCTTTTTTATCATTCCTTTCGAGTAAATATTTATTCGCTCAAACTTATCAGTTTTTAAACCTTGACATGAGTGCCCGTGCAGCGGCACTGGGCGGCAGCTTTGTTGCCGATAAAGATGATCCGGATGTTATTTTCTATAATCCGGCAGGGATTCAGTTCCTAAAAAAGAACCCTGTTTCATTTTCATTTGTAAAACATCTTCTTGATATAAATTTAGCAAGCCTTTCTTATTCAACCGACTTAAGCGGAATAGGCAGAATTGGTGCTGCAGTAAAATATATAAATTACGGTAAATTTACGGCAGCCGATGAATTCGGAAATATTACCGGCAGTTATGGTGCAGGCGAAGTTGCTTTGATTGCTGCTTATTCAAACCTGCTGGATAAAAATTTTTCCTACGGTGCCAATGTGGAATTTATATATTCCAAAATTGCAGATAGATATTCTACTGCCGGAGCATTTGGAGTTGGGCTGCATTATTCAATTCCGGATGCTGAAACAGATTTCGGATTTTCTATCTTAAATGTCGGGACTCAGTTTGTTTCTTATTATTCTACAAAAGAAAGCCTTCCGCTTGATATTGAATTGGGTGTTCAGAAAAAGATGGAACATATCCCGGTTACATTGTCTCTGGATTTCCACAACTTAAATGAACAGAGAAGTAATTTCTTTAAAAAGTTTAATGCATTCAGTATTGGAGCCGAATTTAGGCTGAGCAAAGTTCTAAGGTTAAGATTCGGCTATAACAACGAACGCCGTACGGAATTGACTATTGGCGGATTTGCCGGGCTTGCGGGCTTTAATGTAGGATTAGGTGCTATTATTGGTAATTACAGGTTCGATTACGGATTTTCTTCTCTTGGTTTAATCGGGGCACTGCATAGGATTACCGTTTCAACAAATCTTTAATACGCCTTCAAGTGCCGCTTCGGCAGGCGAGAAAGTTAAGTATAATTCCCCGTCGCTTGCAGCGGAACAGGGTTCGGGGTTTGACCCGAAGTTCATACCATTGACTACCAAAGACTACTACCAGGAATTTTAAAGAATTACTCCGGGCACTTAGTGTTTTTCTGCTTTCTCTCATTCATTTTGCGAAACTTTAGCTCCAGATAAAATAGGATATCAAATAATTGAAAAATGAACCACATTCATTAAATACATAATGTAAATATTTATATAAATCCATAAAGTTATTGAATTATAGACGGTTCCGAATTTGGTTCATTAGCAGTAATTAAAATTCTTTGATGGTTTATTCATTAAAAAAACTTATCTTTTTACCTAGTTAATTCAAATTGTTTAAACATTAATTAATACCTCCGATAATTTATTAACTGAAGTTACGCAAAATGTATGAGAGCAAGAGATGGCATCTTTTATGGGAAGAATAAATATTTATTTTTCTAAAGAAATAAAACTTTTATCGAATTCTTCATCAAAAGAAAAGATGCCATCTCTCTTCCTGCGTAAGTTCAGTTATTAATTTTAAAAAAGCACTATTTCATTATGAGAATAGTGTAACATTTTATTACAATTTTAAATAATTTGCCTCGGAAAATTTTACTTATTCGAAAAGTAATATTTACCTAGCATTTTGATTATAGAAAATAAACCGGTGCAAAATTTTACCCTCCTTAAGTGGCATACTCCTTGAATTCGAAGACACAGTTCTTTAATTACTGTGACTCTTTAAAGTTGCGAGTTTAAATCAATAAAGGGTAAGATCATGAAAAAACTTATTTTAACAATTGCTCTGGCAGGCTTATTTTTATTCGGTTGTTCGGACGTTGGCGTTAATCCAAAAGTTCCCGCAAATAACCAGACCACCACAACACTAAATAAAGCAAATGATTCTGATGATGTTCAATCTATTGGACATTTTGGTATGCATTTTATTACTCCGTTTTTCATTAGCAAGACAATTAATGGCGATGAAGGCGGAGTTATTAAGCTGAACAGTTCATGGTTTTTTGGAGGCACTTCGGCAACAATTACTTTCCCGCCGAATTCCTTTCCAGGGACTAAAAAGATATTTGTTCTGGTAAATCCCTTACAGGCATCTATCTCCTTTTATCCTCATATAGTATTTAAGAATCCGGTTAATTTGGATTTATCTTTTAAAGGATTACCCCTTAGACTGATGGGTCTTGATCCGGGTCAAGTACATTTTTATTTCCAATCAAACTCCGGGCAATTAACGCCGATTAAAAACAGCGGTATAGATATAAACATGGCAACCGGCTTTGTTCAAGTTCACAATGCACAATTACAGCATTTTTCAAGATACCTTTTTGCCAGATAGGTGCTAGGAATTTTTCAATTAGAAGTATAGTATAAAATAATTGTTTCTTTTCACAAAATTTTATAATTAAAGAAAAAAAATGGAAACAATAAGTGCAAATAGAAAAATATTTATAGAAGATATCTTAAAAAGTTTTTTTACCCGGAAAGAAGTAAATCAACTATCCGAAAAGTTCTTCAACGAAGAGAAAGGAAAAAGAATTACAGGTGTAAAACAATCGGATAAGAGACAATTAGATTATAATATAAATAAAGATCCGAAATTCAATTCTAAAATTGATATTTTAATTACGTATTCATATTCCCGGCTTCCCCGGTACAAATATTTGGAACTATTGCTCCTGCTAGGACAGTATTCAATAACTACCGGGGAATTTGCCACTTCCATCTACATTAACGAAAAAATAATTAACGAAACAAAAAAAGAAAAGGAACTTTCAAATTTTACATCATCTGCTGCATTGGCTTTGGGTGAAGTTTACAGCCGGCAGGCAATTTGGGATTCTAGTTTCAAATATATTAAACAAGCGTACGATATGTACGAAAGTTCCAATGAACCTAAAGGCTGTGCTAGTTGCGAAAACCTTCTCGGCACCATATACGGCGATTTGGGAGATCTAAAAAGTGCAAGAGACCACTTTGAAAAAAGCCTTGCCTGGCTGGAGAATGTTCCCGACACAGCTCTAAAAGGCAAGATGGAAATAAATTTAGGGATAATTAATAACATTTTAGGAGATTACGAAGAAGCATTATCTTATTACAAAAGAGCATTGGTTAATTTTGAAAAGCTGCACAACCTGAAACGAATTGTTGAAATTAGATATAATATAGGTATGCTTTATACAAAGAAGAAACAATTATCTCTTGCAGTAAAAGAATTTGATCGTTGCATTTCCATAGCAATGCAAACAGGGTACCTTGCCTCGGTAGGAATAGCATACCTAAGTAAAGCATTTGTATATACCGAAATAAAAGATTTCTATGTTGCCGAAGCTTTTGCGGATAAAGCACTGGAAATATCCAGGAAACTAAATGATAGACTTACTATAGCAGACCTCTATAAAATTAAGGGCATTATTTACAAGAGTCAAAAAAAATACGGTATGGCAGAAGATTACATGCAGACCAGCCTGCGCTTAAACAGGGAATTAAAAAACCAAATGAACGAAGCAGAGACTTTAATCGAACTAGGAAAATTATATAAAGAAACAAAAAGATCCGATGAGGGTGTGAAGTGCTTTAGAAGCGCTATTAGATATTATAAAAAAATAAATTCTTCCGCTGAAATGGAAAGAGTTAGAGCAATTTTACAAGAAAGCTAAACTTTTTCAAAACCTTACCTTACATTATCAAAGCTTTATTTAAAGCCTGCCAATATCATAATCATTTCAAAACAAAAATATTATGCCATTATGAGAACTAAGCAGCATAATGTTAGAATTTAAAAAATAATTTCGGGAAATTTTACTTATTCCAAAAGTAAAATTTACATAGTTTTTTAGTTACAAATACGAAATAGCTCTACAAACTTACTTTTTTTGCGTGGCATAGTACTTGAGACTATAGTCACAGGTTTATAATTATTAATCCTAATTATGGTTCTTTTTCTTATAAACAAATGGTAAAATTATGAAAAAATTTCTATTAACATTCATATTAGCAGCCTTGTTTTTATTTGGCTGTTCGGATGTAGGGGTTAACCCCAAAGTTCCTGTAAACAACAACCAGGTGGCCACAACACTAAATAAAACAACTGATTTTGATAATGGCGGTCAATCTCATGAAAAATTTAGTATGCATTTTATCAATCCTTTTTTCATAAGTAAAAAAATAAATGGAAAAGAAGGTGGAGTTATTTCGCTAAAGGGCTCATGGGATTTTGGGGGCACTTCTGCAACAGTTACCTTTCCGCCGAATTCATTTAAGGGATCTAGAAGGATATCTATTGTTATAAATCCTCTAGATGCATCAATTTCCTTTTATCCACATATGGTATTTAACAAAACAGTTGAATTAGATTTATCCTTTAAAGGTTTGGACCTTCAACAGTTGAATCTTGATCCGGGCCAAGTGCACTTTTATTGTGAAGCAAGTTCCGGGCAATTATCGCCGGTTAGCAACAGCGGTTTAAATATTAATATGGAGCATGGTTCGCTTGAAGTTGTTAATGCTCAATTACAGCATTTTTCCAGGTACCTTTTTGCCAGATAGGTGCTTAGAATTTTTCAATAAAAACTATAATATATATTATTAGCTCATGTTACGTAACGTTTGGAATTTTGTAGTATAGGGCTCTTGGGATTTACTCCTTTATTCCAAGAGCGAGTTTTATGTAAGGAGACTTATTAGTTTCTTTTTACAATATTTTCTTAATTAAAGATAAAATGGAAACAAGCGGCGAAAAGAGAAAAATATTTATTGAAGATATTTTAAGGAGTTTTTTTACCCGGAAAGAAGTAAACCGGCTATCTGAAAAACTCTTCAGCGAAAAGACAGGAAAAAAAATTTCGGGCATAAAACCTTCGGATAAGAAACAATTAGATTATAACATAAATAAAGATCCGAAATTCAATTCTAAAATTGATATTTTAATTACCTTCTCCCATTCCCGGCTTCCCCGGTATAAATATTTGGAACTATTGCTTCTACTAGGACAATATTCTATAACCATCGGGGAATTTGCCACTTCCGTTTACATTCACGAAAAAATAATTAACGAAACTAAAAAAGAAAAGGAGCTTTCAAATTTTACATCGTCTGCTGCATTGGCTTTGGGTGAAATTTACAGCCGGCAGGCCGTTTGGGATACCAGCTTTAAATATATTAAACAAGCCTACGACCTGTACGAAAAGTCCAATGATCCTAAAGGTTGCGCTAATTGCGAAAACCTTCTCGGCACCATATACGGCGATTTGGGAGAACTAAAAAGTGCAAGAGACCATTTAGAAAAAAGCCTTGCCTGGCTGGAAAATGTTCCCGACACGGCTCTAAAAGGCAAGATGGAAATAAATTTGGGGATAATTAACAACATTTTAGGAGATTACGAAGAAGCATTATCCTATTACAAAAGAGCCTTGGTTAATTTTGAAAAGCTGCACAACCTGAAACGAATTGTTGAAATTAGATATAATATAGGAATGCTTTATACAAAGAAGAAACAATTATCTCTTGCAGTAAAAGAATTTGATCGTTGTATTTCCATAGCAATTCAAACAGGGTATATAGCTTCGGTGGGACTAGCATATTTAAGCAAAGCATTTGTATATACCGAAATGAAAGATTTTTATGTTGCCGAAGCTTTTGCGGATAAGGCACTGGAAATATCCAGAAAAATAAACGATAAACTTACTATAGCGGACCTTTATAAAATTAAGGGCATTATTTACAAGAGCCAAAAAAAATACAACATGGCAGAAGATTACATGCAGACCAGCCTGCGTTTAAACAGGGAATTAAAAAACCAAATGAATGAAGCAGAAACTTTAGTTGAATTAGGTAAATTATATAGAGAAATAAACAGACCTGAAGAAAGTGTTAAGTGCTTGAAAAGTGCCATTAAATATTATAAAAAAATAGATTCTTCCGTTGAAACGGA